>JAAHIA010000344.1 GCA_010671975.1 Leptolyngbya sp. SIO4C1
AGAGCTCCCCTACTATCTCAACCCTGACGGAGTTAACCAGGGACACAGTTTCTCAGTCAAATACGATACCCAAGATCGCTTAGAAGCAGGGCTAACCAGCTTGCTCTGGAGCTATCGCGCTCCAGAAAGAACGGTAGATAATCGACCCCTTTGGGAGGCTGAAGCTGGGTATAGCATTCGCGGTAGTGATTCAGGGCTGATGGCATCGGTCGGTGTCAATGTTCTGTCTGGTATACAGCTTAGAGCCCGCTACCGGCAGGTTTCTCTTGCTTCTGATCAGTCATCGTTTAGCGTTGAGCTAACGTCGGGGCTTAATCTGCAGAATGGGATATCCGCTAGCAGTCGCGGCATAGATGACTTGCAAACTCAAGGGGGCATCACAGTTCAAGCCTTCTTTGACCATAACCAGAACGGTCAGCGAGATGAAGGCGAAGCTTCCTATGCGAGTTCTGATCTGCTCATCCTTGACTATGAGCCCTTGTCTGAAGAACAGATCGAAATATCAGATAATCGCATAGCGGCTCAGCTTATTCCTGGAACCTATCGCCTAGAGATTGATCCGGCGGGTCTACCTCTAGACTGGTATCCGCTCACGGATGCTTATGCAGTTGAAGTCATTGCCGGAGGCTATACGGTAGTCTCTATTCCATTGGTGCAGTCCTACACGCTGGCTGGGGTCGTGACTGACGCTGAAGGTAAGCCTTTAGCAGGTGCCAGAGTAGAGGCCGTGCAGGCTAACGACAGCACAGAAGCTTTTTCTATTACTAATGCAGCCGGCGTCTATTATCTAGAGCGGCTATCGCAGGGCAGCTATACCATTCAGGTAAACGGAGAATTGACCGATACGGTAGCGCTACATGAGCAGTCTGAGCCCTACATGGAAATGAATTTACAGATGCCTGTGTGGAGTGCCGAAAATGCCGCCCCTGAAAGCGTCGAAAGCTCTAGCCCGGCCGGGGCTGAGCGCTTAAATTTAGATCTATAACTGGAGACCCAATGTACCCAGATGCTCAAGCAAGACTTTGGGGCGACAGAAGTGATTGTGTTTGGCGCTTCGCGCGGTGATACGCCTTGGTATGAAAGTACAGCAGGCAGTGGAGCCGTTTGAGCAGTGGCTAGCACAGCCATAGTTTTCAGCGACAGTGGCCGTTTGATCAGAGGTTGTTCTACATGACAGACAGTTGCTTAAAGTATGACTTGTGGTACAAAAATAAGCAATATCTGCTTTATATTGGCTATAACCCTCAATATTGAGCCTCTACTAGCCATCAGCTATAGCCAAGCCCCTAGCTATGATTGATATTTCTCTGTTTCGCTCTGTCGCCAATCAGTATAAGCATATTCGCGCTGTCAATACGGTCTCGATGATGAATACCATCAGTCATCTGATCGAAGACCAAGTTATTCAGCATCGGCTTGCGATTGATTTCCATGTCGGCTTCCAGAAATTTTCCAATTTTCCCGATCAGATGCGTCGCTATCAGCGACTTGGTGCCATTTGTCGTCGGGTATATGTGTATGGCGTTGCGGATTATCCACCCCCTAATATTGCCGGCGTAGAATTTATTGAATTTTCTCCTGCTTCAGAACTGGCAAAGGAATGGTTTTTATTTGTGAATACGCCAGAGTTTTGGACTACCCTGGTTGCACGCGAGACAGCAGGGATTGATCAAACAACCGGCGGTCGCCGCTTTGATGGCATCTGGTCGTACGACCAGCAGGTCTCTGAGCGCATCTCGCTGCTGATCTCTCAGATTATGGGCGGATTCTATGAGCCTATTACGAAGCGCAACCACGAAAAACAAAGCGCGCATATTACTGAAATCAGCGGCAGTATGCTCACCCAGCTAGAGAAAACAGAAACGCTGAGTCAGCGCCGCTGGACGCAGGTTTTGACGATTAGCAAAGTTTCGGACATCTGCAGTCAGAAGTCCTCAAATCTGATACAGCAGGTCGCCGATATTCTGCATACAATCTTTGGCGCGACTAGCGTTGCGATCGCCCTAAAGCAGACGGACAAAGAATATGCTGTATCGGCCGTAGCTGGCGATGCCGAGTGCGAGGGATGGCTTGTTTCAGCCCACAACAGTATCAGCGGGCAGGCGCTTCAGGAGGCGCGGTTGACCTACGTTGCAGATGTTGATCAGCACCACCAGAGAGATACTCTCTTGCCAAGGGCCAAAGCTTTAGTCGTAGCGCCTATTGCGCATCACTCTATGGCTGGCATCATTGCCGTCGGACATAGAAATGCCCAAATCTGGAGCGACGAAGATGCGCGGGCTGTGAAGGTAGCAGCGGATATCTTGGCAATCTTCTTGAGTCGAGTCACTCAGTGGGCACCTAAAACAGCGCTCTCTTTGGATCCAACCAAACGATTTCGACAGTATGTGGCTGAGAATCAGCGATCGCTTGCCTATCTGATTGCGCTGCATCAAAAACTGCGCGCGCTTGACAACCTAACCGATCGGCAAAAAAGCGCGCTTCGCAATATTGAAGACAGCTATCGGCAGCTGGTGAAGGTGAGCAACCTGGCTAAGCAGGCCGCAGCTGAGCCCGCCCCAAATGGAAACGCCGCCGCTAAGGCACAGCCGTCACCAGAGGCGGCTTACGCTGCTAACTATTCCCTGCAGGCGGTGCCAGCTTCCTATCGAGGTGGCTGACCGGCTTTGGTCGTGGCTAGCTAAGGCAGGCTGCTGCCGGACTGATAGGTCTCTTCAGATTTCGGTAGTCGAATGCGCTGAGCCAAAATAGCGCCGACAAACATCAGTGCGCCGCCGAGCACCACGGCTAACATGCGATCGCTCCCCAGCCAGTAGCGCATCACCCAGCCTAGGCCCAGCGACGCAATAATTTCTGGAATCACAATGAAGCAGTTAAAAATGCCCATGTAGAGACAGTTTTGCTCAGCCGGCAGCGACTCAACCAGCATGGCATAGGGCAGGGATAGCATACTGGCCCAGGCTAGCCCCACCCCCACCATTGACAGCAGCACCCAGTAGGGACTGTGAATCACGCCCAGCGAAACCAGCCCGGCTGCGCCTGCTAGCAGACAGAGCGTATGCGTTAATCGCTGTCCTAGCAGCCGAGAGAGCCTCGGCAGGCTGAGCGAAAACAGGCAGCAGACCAAGTTATAGGTCGCCATGCAAAGCCCGGCCCATTCGATACCAGCGGCATATAGTTCCGAGCCCAGCTCTGTCGCCCCAAAAATATTGCGCGCGATCGCGGGCGGCAGGTACAAAAACATGCAAAACAGGCCCAGCCAGCTAAAGCACTGCACCCAGGCCAGCTGACGCATTGTCGGCGGCATGGTCGTAAAGGCTTGACCAATCGTACTAAAAGCGCGCCTAAAATCCGTTGGCGACGCTGCTTGCTCAGACGGTTCAGGCTTTGTCTCTGAGGTGGTTACCACCGTCCATAGTACAGCGCCTAAAAAGACAGCAGCCCCCACGTAGAATGAAAGCTTCACTGAAGGGGGCACGCCATGACCCACCGGCTGCGTGTGCAGCCCGTGGGCAATCAGCCAGGGCAGAGCTGAGGCAATCACTGCGCCTAGCCCCAGCAGCAGGCTCTGCATAGAAAACCCGGCCGTCTGCTGATGATCGGGCACCAGATCGGAGACGAATGAGCGAAAGGGCGTCATGCTGACGTTGACTGAGGCATCTAGCAACCACAGCAGCCCAGCCGCCACCCAGAGGTTGGGCGAATTGGGCATAAATACCAGCGCAATCGAGCTGAGAATCGCCCCACCTAAAAAATAAGGTCGGCGTCTACCGAGCGGCGTCCAGGTGCGATCGCTCATAAAGCCAATCACCGGCTGCACAATCAGCCCGGTCAGCGGTGCTGCCAGCCACAGCAGCGGCAGCTGGTGCACTTCTGCCCCAAGCGATTCAAAAATAGCGCTGGCGTTAGCCATCTGCAGGCCCCAGCCAAACTGGATGCCGAGAAAGCCAAAGTTCATATTCCACAGACGCCAAAAGCCAAACTGCGACGGCGCAGACGGCTGCGGAGCGGACGGCGACTGCTCTCGCTGTACCGTGTCTACCATGCGCAAAGCCTCTTGCACAGCAGCCGGTGTGAAATTAATTGATAGTGAGTATTCAAAGGAACGACTTTAAGAAATTGCTTTCCAATTGGATAGCAGCTTATTTTCTCCTTATTAGTCATGAAGTAATTAAAGGCTAGCATTAAAGGCAGCTTATGCCCGCTATGACGACTCCGTCTGTGCAGGATAAACAGGAAGCGCCTCGATAACTTTCAGTAGACTGCTACTAAAGCACGGGTAGATATATTTCTACCGTAACCAAAATAGCATTAGTCTTCAACTGAAGTGGCTGCACTATGAAACAGGTTCCTTCTGAGAAACAGCGCCTGGCTGATGCCGACCCAATCGTGACCTACTTAGTCAGAACCTTTAACCTTTCGGCTCTTGGCTTTGCCTTGCTGTCTTGCACGGTCTTGGTCATCCTGACGCTGCTGGTGGCCTACTTGAGCGCTACGCTATGGCTGCCGCCCAGTCAAAGTCAAAAAGGCTTGATGCAAGACGGCATCCCTTGGATCGCCATTCTGTTTATCAATCCGGTGGTGCTGGGCTACTACCTCTGGAGCTCTCAAGCCATTGGCCGCGTTCTACAAAAGCTGGAAAATTCAGATGTTGTCAATATTGAGCTATCAGAAATTCGCCAGGTTGTGTCGCGATTTTATCGACAGCGGTGGCGGCAGCCGCTGGCTTTGAGCAGCGCTGTCCTCTTTAGCGCGCTGGTCTTTTTCACCCGAACTCAGCTAAAAAACAGCTGGACTAGCTCCGCCCCTTTACCGATTGCCGCCACTACCATCGCTACCTTTATCGTCGTTTATGCCGGCAGCGTGCTCGTCTTAAATTTGATTGCCAATATTCAAATTTTGCATACGATTCTGAAGCGTAAACCGCTGCATATTTCACCGCTGCATCCTGACCGCTGTGGCGGGCTACAGCCGCTGAGCGACTATGCGCTGAAGGCAGCCTATCTAGCAGCTGCGCTCGGCGTTTGGGTGGGGGTGATTGAATATCAGTTTATTCAGCAGACGACGCAACCGCCTTGGTTTGTGCATTTGAGTATTCCGCTGCACTTGTGTCTGTCTGTGGTGTGCTTTTACGGCCCGCTGCTCGCCGCGCACCGAGGCATGAAAAAGGCTAAAGCGGATCTGCTGCATCAGATTGCCCAGCAGTTTCAGATTGACTATGCCGATATCCACAGCTGTCTAAGCGAAGATGCCGAAACGTTGAAAAAAGGAGCTGAAAAGATTCAGCAGCTGCGAGCCTTCTATGCCACAACCGACGAATTTCCGGTTTGGCCGTTTAATACGACCGTATTTCGTCAGTACCTGCTGATTGCCTCGACGCCGCTACTAACGCTGCTAACCGGGCTGCTGAGAGGTCTAATCAGCAGCTGGTTGGGGCTGCCAGATTCGCTTAGACAGC
>JAAHIA010000345.1 GCA_010671975.1 Leptolyngbya sp. SIO4C1
TCAAAAATCCCCTACTTACCAAGCTACATAGCCTTGACGTATAGGGGATCTTAGAAGCTTTACACAAGCTTGATGGCCAGAGTCTAGAACAGGCCCAAGGTCAAAGATTTGTCAATCGGGAAAGTTGCACCAATGCCCAGCCATAGCGTCACCAGGGTCCCCACTAAAAATACAGTGGTTGCCAGCGGGCGACGGAAAGGATTTTGAAACTTATTCACATTTTCAATGAATGGGATCAGCGCTAGACCCAGCGGAATAGCGGTCTGCAGTGCAATCCCTAGCAGCTTGTTGGGGACAATCCGCAGAATCTGGAATGCCGGATAGAGATACCACTCTGGTAAGATTTCTAGCGGCGTTGCAAACGGGTCAGCAGGTTCACCAACCAGGGCCGGGTCGAGCACGGCTAGCGAAACGCAGCAGGCAATCGTGCCTAGGATAACGACCGGGAAGATATAGAGCAGGTCGTTCGGCCAAGCGGGCTCACCATAGTAGTTGTGGCCCATGCCCTTCTTAAGTTTTTCTCTGAGTTGCGGATCGGTAAGATCCGGCTTCTTAATAGTCGCCATTGCTAAAGCTGTTCTCCTACAACAGATCTACGGAAGTCTAACGGAAGTAACGGGGTGATCGTAGTCTAACCCCAAATCCGATGACATCTCCAGCAGGCTAGAAATCAGCCATCGGAATATCACAAAGCTGTAACCTGCGACAGGCTGCCGCCGCACAGCAGCAGCCTCGTCGGCGCTGCCTTACAAAGGACCTGAAATTCCTTGCTTACGAATCATCAGGAAGTGAAGCAGCATGAAGACCGCAATCAGCCAGGGCAGAACAAAGGTGTGCAGACTGTAAAAGCGCGTCAGCGTAGCCTGACCCACGCTCTGACCACCGCGAATAAACTCAACCATCAGGCCGCCCACCACGGGAATCGCACTGGGTACGCCAGAGACAATCTTGACGGCCCAATAGCCCACCTGATCCCAAGGAAGTGAGTAGCCGGTCACACCAAAGGAAACGGTGATCACAGCCAGGATAACGCCGGTCACCCAGGTCAGCTCGCGCGGCTTTTTAAAGCCGCCTGTGAGATAGACGCGAAATACGTGCAGGATCATCATCAGCACCATCATGCTGGCAGACCAGCGGTGAACGGAGCGAATCAGCCAGCCAAAGTTGACATCGGTCATTAGGTACTGCACAGAGCTAAAGGCCTCTGTCACAGTCGGCTTGTAGTAGAACGTCATCGCGAAGCCGGTCGCGAACTGAATGATGAAGCAGGTAAGGGTGATCCCACCGAGGCAATAAAAGATATTGACGTGAGGCGGTACGTACTTGCTCGAAATATCGTCAGCCAGCGCCTGGATTTCTAGACGCTCGTTGAACCATTGATAGGCTTTAGAGTCAGTGACTTGCTTAGTAAACATGAAGCGGATAAACGATTAGGTGAATCTATGCCGTTACTAAAAAATGTAACATAGCGATTCCAGAAAAGGGGGACCCGGCAATTTCGGATCGGCCGACCTGAGCGCTTGATTGGCTAGGTTAGCGGGCCAATTGGCGCTCGTTGACGCCATCTCCAGCGGCGCTATCGGCTAAGCTAAGCTTAAAGAAACTTCAAAAACTTTATGAGAGCGATCGCAGCCAGCCTGGCTACCTCGATTTTTCCTAATATCTCATACAGTGGTTGAAATGGTGGTTAAAGCAAAGCTAGGCATTGATAACAGGCAGCAGATTGAGGCTATGAGCAAGCGGTTTAAAGGCGCAGTTTTGACGGTTCTTCTGACACTGGCGCTGATATTCGGATTTGGCAGCCAAGCAGCGCTGGCGCTCAGCGATCAGCAGAAGCTGGTGATGGAGGTTTGGCGCATCGTCAGTCGGGCCTACTTAGACGACACGTTTAATCAGCAAAACTGGTGGTTTGTCCGCCAGCGAACGCTGCGTCAGCCGCTAAACGACTGGGAAAGCGCCTACGCCGCCATTCAGGAGATGCTAGGTGGCCTGGATGATCCCTACACTCGGCTGCTGCCACCCGAGCAGTATCAGAGCCTGCAGACCAGCACTGCCGGCGAGCTGCAGGGAGTTGGACTGCAGATTATCAAGGCCGAGGCAGACGACGCGCTCAAGGTGATTGCGCCCATTGAGGGGTCGCCGGCTGAGGCGGCCGGGCTAAAGCCGAAAGATCGAATTCTGAAAATTAACGGCGTTGAGACAGCGGCACTGTCGCTCGATGAAGCGGCCGCTAGGATGCGAGGACCGGCTGAGACGCAGGTAACGCTGACGGTCCTGCGGGAAGGAGAGACACCGTTCGACGTCAACTTAGTGCGACAGCGCATCTCTTTGAACCCGGTCTTGGCCGAGCTGCGCTCTACGCCCGAGCTGCCCAAGCTGGGCTACATTCGACTAGGCCAGTTCAACGGCAACGCGATCGCAGATCTAACCCAGGCACTGCAGCAGCTTGAGAGGCAGGGAGCAGAGGCCTACATTCTTGATCTGCGCAACAACCCAGGCGGTCTGCTGCAGGCAGGCATCGAAATTGCCAAGCTCTGGCTCGATCAGGGCACCATCGTCTACACCGTCAGCCGTCAGGGCATTCTCGACAGCTTTGAAGCCAGCGGCGGCGCCATCACTCAGGATCCGCTGGTTGTGCTAGTGAATGAGGGCACTGCCAGCGCCAGCGAAATCTTAGCCGGCGCGCTGCAGGACAACGGTCGAGCCCAGCTGGTAGGGCAGACAACCTTTGGCAAGGGGCTGATTCAGTCGCTGTTCGATCTGTCGCACGGTGCGGGACTAGCCGTCACCGTGGCTAAGTACGAAACACCAGACCATCACGACATCAACCAGCTCGGCATTCAGCCCAATCAGATCGTGGAGACGGCACCGTTAAGTCGAGATCGCTTTGGCACTGAGGCAGACGCACAGTATCTGGCCGCCGTTGAGCTGCTGGCTCACTCCACCCAAATTGCCGGTGTTCATCCCTAAAACGCGCACCTATCACGATCCGCTGCACGGCGCCATTACGCTCGATGGGCGCGATCCGGTTGAAGCTATCTTAATTCAGCTGATTGATACCCGCGCCTTTCAGCGGCTACGGCGCATTCGTCAGCTGGGGCCAGCTAGCCTCACCTTTCACGGCGCAGAAAGCTCACGCTTTACCCATTCGCTAGGCGTGATGGCCATTGCCCGTCGCGCCTTTGATCGCCTAGCCAAGCGCTACAGCGAGCTACAGCAGCACCGCGCGGCGCTGCTCTGTGCGGCGCTGCTGCACGATATTGGTCACGGTCCCTTTAGCCACACCTCAGAAGAAGTCTTTGGCAGCCACCACGAGCGCTGGACGCAGCGCATTCTGTCTGAAGATGTAGACATTCGTCAGCTGCTGGACAGCTTTTCACCGACGCTGCTGCCAGCCATTCTGCAGATCCAGCAGCAGCAGCATCCGCTGCCGCTAATTTGGCAGCTGGTGTCTAGCCAGCTCGACTGCGATCGCATGGACTATCTGCTGCGTGATAGCTACTTCACGGGGGCCTCATACGGTCAGCTCGATCTCGATCGAATTCTACTGGCGCTAGATTACGATCCGGCCAGTCAGCAGCTAGTGGTGGCGCGCAAAGGGCTGTCTGCCATCGAGCACTATCTGGTCGTGCGCTACTTCATGTATGCACAGATCTATAACCATGCTAAAAACCTCTGCGCCACCTGGACGCTAGAGCAAATCTTTAGCCGCGCCCGTCAGCTGCTACAGCAGGGGCAGCTGCTGGCCGATGAGACCGTCGCAGCCTGGCTTTCTCAACCGATTGAGCAGCTGTCTCTAGCCCAATATTTAGCCGGTGACGACATCGTCTTTAGCTACCATGTTCAGCGCTGGCAGGAACACTCAGACAGCCAGCTCTCAACCCTGTGTCAGCAGCTGGTCAACCGCCGACTGCTGAAGGCGATCGATGTGAGTCAGTACAGCTCGGTCGAACAGGCGCAGATGCTGGCGGCGCTGCAGCAGCGCATCGGCTCAGACAGCGCCAGCTGCAGCGGTCTACGGCATATCTGGAGTCGCGGCTATACTCTCTACCAGCGCGGCATCAAGGTCAAAACACCTACCGGCCTAGTTGAAATTAGTCAGATTTCGGCCCTAGTAAAGACGCTGACGCAGCCTCATCAGCGCACCTGGCTGCTCTACCCCAGCGAGCTGCGATTTGAGATTGCTAGCCTGATTGACTCAGCGCTGTCAGAGCCAGTGGCCTAGCCGACCACCGTCAAACTACAGCAGCGGCGACTGCTGTCGGCAGGCTTCTAGGTCGATGGCGTGCAGCTGCTCATAGGCGGCTTCTACCGTGTATCGGCCGCGTAAGAAACCGGTGCTAGCCCCCGGGCACAGATGAGTCAGCGTATCCGGCTCGAAGGTATCGACTAGCTGCTGCACGCTGCGCAGCTGGCGCGGCCAGTGAAAGGTCTTTGACGAGCGCAGCGGCAGCGGCTGCCCCTGTCGATTAGGCAGCAGATGTCGTCCTGAGAACAGCACGCCGCCGTAGCGCTGATAGTAGAGACAGGCTGAGCCAGGCGAATGCCCCGGCGTCCAAAGGGCGCGGCTAATTAGGCTAAAGCTAAAAGTTTGCTGAAACGAGGTGAGCTGCGCGCGCGGCAGCAGATAGGCCTCTTGCTCTTGAATCACAATTGGGCAGTTGAAGCGTGCCTGCAGCTCTCGCGCTCTGCCAATGCCGCCTCGATGGGTAATAAACAGCCAGCTCAGACCGCCTCTAGCTGCGATAAAGTCGAGATAGAGCGGTTCTAAAGCAGGACAGTCAACCAGCAAATTGGCTGCGACACCCTGAGCGTCTGTCTCTAGAATAAGGTAGGCCGTTCCACCAAGCGTATCGCGGTTGGGCGGAAAGGCAAAAATAGACTCGAAGATTTGGCGAGGCGCTTTTGCAGCAGCCTGAGTAGGGGTAGAAGTCATGCCTCAATGTCATGCCTCAATGTCAGCGGGAGTTGTCCTGAGACCGACGGGTATGCCCGTCTCAATCCGATAATATCTTTATCTTTCCGAATCCATGCCCTTTTTTTTGCTAGCGATTCTTCTTGGCGTCTTGACCTACTGGGTCATCCAGCGCAGCGTTGCTAACATCACGCGAACGCCGGTCTGGCTGCTGTGGTTTGTGATGATGATTCCGGTTTGGATGCTGACGCTGTGGCTAATTCTATACGGCAACCAAGATCCGCCGCTGGTTCTGCTATACGGACTTTTTATCATCTGCCCGCTGGTCTATGCTTTCTTAATCTTTTTAGGCCGGCTGCCGGCTGCTACCGTTTCAGCTAAAAAGGCTCAGGCCTCAGCTGACAAAAAGCCGCCGGCTCGACCGATCACGCAGGCCGAAGAAAGTACGCTACAGAAGTGCTTTCCCTGGACGGTCTACTATCTACAAAATATTGAGTATCGCGCTCAGGCCATGATCTGCCGTGGTCAGCTAAAAAC
>JAAHIA010000346.1 GCA_010671975.1 Leptolyngbya sp. SIO4C1
TCAGTATCAGTAACCGCTTGCGACTAATGCGGTCTACTAAGATGCCTGAAAACAGTGACGTGAAGATGCGTGGGAACTGGTAGAAGAAATCTGTCAGTGCTAGAGCCGTCGCCGAGCCAGTTAACTCCCAGACCCAGAGCATGGTGGCGAAATCCGCCATGCGAGTGCCGGTGGCAGAAACCAAATAGCCAAACCAGAGGAATGTAAACTTAGCGGAGCGGGTAACAGTTAGCGGGGGCCAAGTCGCCGAATGCTACCGAGACTGCCCATCAGCCCTCGAAACGCTATAGCTGCCCCTTCGTTTTCACCTGCTCATAAAGCGTCTCCATCGCCTCAATGAACGAATTATCTCGATGCCAGAAGGCCGGAAAATCGCCCTGCTTTTTGACCAGAATCCCCGATACCGAATTTTCGGGGAGGGCGTCCATCGTTTGCGGGAGCTGTTTTTTGCCTTGCCAGAACTCTCGCAGCTCAGTTCCGTCCGCAGCAGGCAGCGTTTTAAGCGGCGTGTAATAGGCGGCAGCGGGCTGCGGTGCCGTCTGCTCAGACTGTAGCTCTGCCGATAGCGCCTGCCCTAGGGGCGACTTGGACAGCTCTTTGATCAGGTCCTGTCGGGAGAGACCCCGCAGCTCAAACAGTAGAAACGGGTCCTGGTCGAGTTCGGCGGCGACGAGGTAGTACACCCCAGCAATATGCTTGCAAGGATTGCTCCAGTCTGGGCAAGAACAGCTCGTCTTAAAGTCTTTGCGGCTGCCGGGCAGCAGAGTCAGGTTCAAAGACTGAAATGTCTTTTCGATATCGTCGGGGATTTCGTTGAGCAGCAGTCGAGAAATAACGCTAGCCTTGGATGCCATTGCGGCGACGGCGGCGGACCATTTGGCCGCGCTCAGGGGCTGAAACTCGATGGTGATGTGGTAGAGCGGCTCTTTGTATACTCCAAAGTAAGGATTGACCGAGCCGCGCACCTGGGCGGTGACGAGGTTGCCATCAATATCAAACCCTTTGACCTTGTTGCCTCGGGCGTAGGACCGACCCCGGCTAAGGCGGCCCGAATCGGTCAGGTTTTCGATGGCGGTGATAAATTTTTGCCCCCACCAGCTGCGGCTAAATTGGCTCACGGTGTTTCCTACTCCATAATTGCGCTCTTGTTGAGTGAGATCAGCTGTCTAAAGGCATTATCGTCCAGCTCCGTCAGCCAGGACTCATCAGAACCGACGATAGAGCCCGCCAGTTTCTTTTTGTCCTCAATCATTTCGTCAATGCGCTCTTCCAAGGTGCCAATAGCAACAAACTTGTGGACAAACACGTTCTTTTTTTGACCGATGCGAAAGGCACGGTCGGTGGCCTGGTTTTCTACCGATGGGTTCCACCAGCGGTCGAAGTGAAAGACGTGGTTGGCCTTGGTCAGGGTAATGCCGACGCCGCCCGCCTTGAGGGAAAGCACGAATACAGACGGCTCTGTTTCAGGATGCTGGAATTCGGCAATCATCGCCTCGCGCTTTTTCCGGGAGGTGCCCCCGTGCAGGTAGTAGGTGTTGCAATGGAGGGTTTGGCGGATGTATTTTTCTAGAGCATGGCCCAGCTCGGTAAACTGGGTGAAGACCAGCAGGCTGTCTTGCTCTGCCCTAGCTTCTTCAATCATTTCGGTGAGGCGGGTGAGCTTGTGAGATCTGACCGCCGTAAACTCGCTGTCATCCTGTAAAAACTGTCGGGGGTGATTGCACACCTGCTTGAGCTTGGTGAGCGTGGCTAGAATCAGTCCCTTGCGCTGAATGCCTTCTTCGGCAGTCTCTAGCTGCTGCTCAACGTCTTTGACCACGGCTTCGTATAGGGATGCCTGTTCTTTTGTGAGGTTGCAGAACAGCTTTTGTTCGACCTTATCGGGCAGATCTTTGATAATTGACTGGTCGGTTTTAACCCGCCGTAGGATGAAGGGCTCGACTAGCTTTTTGAGGGTGGCCGACTGGCGGAGGTTGTTATTTTTTTGAATTGGTACTTCAAAGCTTTTACGAAACTGGGTTTGGTTACCCAGGTATCCCGGATTCAAAAAGTGAAAGATCGACCATAGATCGAGCAGCCGATTTTCGATAGGAGTACCAGTCAGAGCCAGACGATGAGCAGCAGAAAATTTATAGATGGCCTTGGTCAGCGCGGCTTTGGGGTTCTTGATATTCTGCGCTTCGTCTAACACGATACGGTGCCACTCAATCGCGTTGAACAGCTTGGCATCTTTGCGGGCCAGGGCAAAGGAGGTGATGATGATGTCGCGATCGCGGCAGGCCCGTTTGAAAACTTTAGCTTCTCTGGCGCGATCGCCCCCGTGATGGATAGCAGCGGTGATTTGGGGGGCAAACTTGCGAATCTCTCGCTGCCAGTTGCCGACAACAGAAGTGGGTGCGATCAGTAAGGTGGGAGGCAGCCGATCAGCATTATTGCCGGTTTCGGGCTCGCGCTCTTGCACCAGTCGAGCAATCACCTGGATGGTTTTGCCCAAGCCCATGTCGTCGGCCAGACAGCCGTTGAGCCCTAGCTCTTCTAAATACTGCAGCCAGGATACGCCGCGCTTTTGATACTCTCGCAGCTGACCGGCAAAGTTATCGGGGTCGTTTGCAGGCTGAAGCTGGGTTTTGTCGCTGAGTTTGCTGAGCATCTCGGCGAGCATGTCTTTGCGATCGCACTCCACCTCCAGCTCGCCGTCGTCCCCCTTGGCCGTCAGTTTCATAAAGTCCAGCAGGGATAGCTCTGGATTTTCGGCCTGGTGGGTCTTCCAAAAGTCCAGCATCTGCTGCATCTTATCCTGGTCTAGCTCAATCCACTGGCCGCGAAACTGTACCAGGGGCGTTTTGGCATTGACCAGTTGATGCCACTCCTGTTCGCTGACCGGTTCATCCCCGATGGCTAGCGCGTACTGGTACTCCACCAGGCGATCTAGAGAGAAATAGCTTTTTGATTTGTCTTTGCCGCCAGATAGGGATTTGCCCTTTGCTTTTAGCCGCACCCTAGCCCGCCGCCGTCCCTGGGGCGTCCACCAGGCCGGGACCAGCACCTTGTAACCAGCGTTTTCTAGGACCCAAGCGGACTCTTTGAGGAAAGTAAAGGCTTCGCCCAGCACTAGCTGAATGCCGACGGGCTGGTCGGTCTCTAGCCCCTGCCACAGCGTCGGGTAGATGCGGGAAGCGTAGCCCAGGTTAAGCAGGAGAGTCTGCTCAAAGTCTTTGCCGAGACGGCCTTTCAGCTTTTGCTGCTGCCGGGCACCCATGCGCCAATAGTCTTCTAAAGAGAGCTTTAGCGAGGGGTCGTCTTTGGGGGCAATCTCGAACTGGAGCTGCCAAGGGTCGTCTGGATTAACCGGGTCTAGCAGATGGAAGTACAGGTAGAAGGGCTGGTCGGTTTGGGTACGAACGATGCGATCGCGCCAGGTCTGCCACTGCTGATACTGCTCTCGTCCGGTTTGCTGAACCCATACGTCCAGGTTCAGGCAGTTCGCCAGCACCGAGTCTGTGACAGTCTTTTCAAATGCTTTGGTGAAGCGGGTGCGAGTCACAACCTCAGCCAGCAGACAGTCTGAAAAGTGACGCAGCAGCGTCAGGCGGTCATAAAGCTGAAAATCTTCGTGGGGATCGGCAAACCCGGCGGCGCACAGCAGCGGCATATACTCAACAGATCGGTCCAGGAGGGTTTCGTATTCTTCGCCGATAAACTCCCAGCCTGAGTAGAGTTTGAACGGTTCTGCTGGTTGGGGAGCCGCTGCTTTTTTGCGGCCAGACGAGCGCCCTGAAGCGGCTTTTTTAGAGGCGGCTTTTTTGGCGGCCAGCTGGCGCGGCGCCAGGGGGCGATACTTCAGGGCAGGAATGTAGTGCTCTTTGAAGATGATCCGCTTTAGGGCCTGGGTGAAATGAAACCAAAAGAGCAGGTCGCTGCCGAGCTGTAGTTCGCTGAGGCTGTGCAGCGCCAAAAAATGCAGCTCGTTTAGCAGCGGGACGAGGCCCATTGCGCGACCGTTGGCGGGCGGGGCGCAGTCCACCGGGTAGCCGTCCACCTCCCAGTATTCGAACTCGAAGGTTTCGGGCAGCGCGATTTCCAGGTAGCGAGACAGCTCTAGGGAGGGCAGGGGGGCACTGTCAACGGTGGGCAGCAGAAAATAGCAGGGTTCAATCCAATCTGGCGTGCCGGACTGCAGCTTAAATTCGTCGGTGAGGGTGCGGACCAGTTCATCGCCGGTGAGCTGCAGCGGGTAGCAGCCCCGCGCTTCCAGTTCGGGCTGTCGCGCTGTCGTCTCTATCCATAGGTAAAAGCGGCCCGACTGGACAAAATCTGCGTCAGGTTCGGGAATCCAGGTACCGTGAAGGATTTGCATGGCGCGTCATCGGCCCTTTGACTATAGCGTCCATAGTAGCGCGTTACCTATACCAGCACCAGCGCCTCCTCGGGGCTCGACCCGTCGGGTACGTCGAGGATGGTGTCGGTACCGTCGCCGGTGCCGAAGACAAACAGGTCGCTGCCGGTGCCGCCGGAGAAGTTATCGCCGACAAGCACGTCGTTGCCGGTGACGCCCATTGGGAAAATAAAACAGCTATCCACGGATGACGGTGATTGAGTGCCCGGTTGCGGTCTTGGTCGGTTCTGTGGTGGTGCGCTCTCCAATCGGCGGCAGACCCAAACGCTGGTCAAAAATCACCAGCCACCCCGTGGCTAACCCCAGCCCAGCAAGATAGCGATCAATCTGTTCTAGTCCTGCCCTCAGCGGGTCAGGCCGCCCCTCTCGCCATACCTTCAGCTCCATCCCCAGCGTCACCTCGCCATAGCGCAGACACAGCTCCATCCGGTCTGAACCGATGGCATACTCGCGCTCCAGCGTGCCGCCCCCGTTCACCACCCGATGCAGAAACGCCATCAGCACCAGATGCGGCGCAATCTCATGATATGGCGCACTTTTCAACAGCGGCTGTCCGTGCTGCCGCCAAAACTGACCAGGCTGTCGAGGTGAGTGTCCTGACGCTGAATCAGAATTTCCTTCGCCTGCTCAACCTGCTCAACCGTAATGGCGTGAGTCGGGTCGGGGGCAATTTCTTCAACCAGCTGTCGGGCGATCGCATTGACTAACCACGGCTGTCCCTGCGTGATTTCAAACACCCGCTGCATCCCTTCCGGTGAAAATAGCTGCCCCGTTTCAGTGGTGTGCTGGCCGTAAAGCTCGGTGACTTCTGCCGGGGTAAAGTTTCGCAGCGTCAGAGACTCCACCTTGATATTAAACGGATTAGCCGTATTCAGTCGGCTGCTGCCCCCCGACGCAACCTTGTAATCGCGCACATCGCGCACGCCAATCAGCGCCAGCGACTGCGGGAACCCCTGCGGGCGACTGGGATAGCCGGAGCGCAACTGCCTTAAAAATGCCAGCAGCGTCTGATTTTGCAGGGCGTCGATCTCGTCGATAAAGACGAC
>JAAHIA010000347.1 GCA_010671975.1 Leptolyngbya sp. SIO4C1
GTAGTCATGATGGATTATTGCGTTGTAAAGGTACAGATGTATGAGAGCGATAAGGCGAGGGCGGCGTGAACCGCGTCTGGCTCATTGCTCACCCTCAATGTAACGAAATATTGCAGAAAATGCAAGGGAATTAACCGCTTTTTCAGCAATCTACGCACAGCGAGGGACCAAGGCGCCGCCCCAGGGGGGTCGAAAGGCATAGAGAACAGGCATCACAGCCCACAGACCGACAATTCCTCGGGGCTCTCATAGTTTGGCCTCATCACTCAGCCAAGGTGAGCTGATACTTCTCAAATTTCTTTACAAAGCTAAACAAAATGGTCAAGCCCTAGGTTTGACGCTCTCAAGCTCAAAGCTCAAAACTCAAAATTCAAAGTAGATGTAAGGCGCTGTCTCTGTCGGCGCTAGCAGCCAAGCAACATAGAGGCAAACTGGAATTAGCAGCAGCTTGACTGGCCAGCTGAGCTGCAGTTTGAGGCCTCGATGAAAGCTGTAGAAAAGGCCCATCAGCGCCATTATCAGACTCAGCAGCAGCGCAATCTCACCTCGCGCCAGCCCCAGCGTGTCGACATAGACCTTCTGCGCAAACTGCACGTCGGCGCTGTGCCCCCACAGGTGCGTCAGCACCCAGCCTGAGTCTTGCAGGTTCGGCAGGCGGAAAAAGAGCCAGCTGCTAAACACCATCAGCTGAGTCATTGCCCAGGCAAACACGAGACCTGGCACGCTCGCCCATAGCCGCTGCAGCGGCTGCCAGCGATCGGCCAAGCTGCGGTTGAGCCGATGCACGACCAGCGCCAGGCCGTGCAGCCCTCCCCAGACGACAAAGCCCCAGCGATCGCCGTGCCAAATACCGGCAATCAGCATCACTATTAGCAAGTTCAGGCAGGTTCTAACCAGCCCTCGCCGCGAGCCGCCCAGCGGAAAATATAAGTAGTTGCGCAGCCAGTCTCCCAAGCTCATGTGCCAGCGTCGCCAAAAGTCGGCAATGCTGCTAGTGAAGTAGGGAAAGTCAAAATTCTGAGGCAGCGTGATGCCGAGCAGCAGGGCGCTACCGCGCGCAATATCGACGTAGCCGCTGAAGTCTAAATAGAGCTGCAGGCCAAAAGCAAACGTAGCCAGCCAGAGATCGCCGCTGCCGGCTCGCTCTAGGTTATCAAAGCTCAAATTGACCAGCAGCCCAATCCGATCGGCTATCAGCAGCTTTTTAACTGCGCCAGCAGCAATCAGCCAAAGACCTTCCACCCAGCGCTCTAAAGGGGGGAACGTCGACCGCTTAACCTGGCTAGCAAATGCCTGAAATCGAGTGATGGGGCCTGAAATCAGCTTAGGAAAAAAAAGCTTGTAGGCAGCAAACTCGGCAAAGCTGCCGGTAGCGGGCGCGCCGCGATAGATATCAGCTAAATAGGCAATGGATTCAAAACAGAAAAAGCTCAGTCCCAGCGGCATAATCAGATTGAACAGAATAGGGCTGCCGGCCAGTGCTGGATCGGGCGGCGCCCAGCCAACCAGCTGAGCCAGCGCTGAGACATATTTAAAGGCCAGCAGCAGTAAGACATTTAGCCCGATGCCGAGCCAAAGCAGCCAAAATCGCCGCCGGTTCCAGTCTTGCTGAGCAAAGTGCCAGGCTTCATTGGGAATCTGCCAGTCTAGCGGGGCGCTGATGGCACGGCCAATGGCAAAGTTGCTCAGCACCAGCACCAGCATCAGCGGCAGATACTGAATCTGCAGAGAAGCATAAAATGCCAGACTAGCCGCAATCAGCAGCCAAAGCTTTAGTCGCCGATTTGGCAATGCCCAGTAGAGGATACAGGTACCGAGGAGAAAGACTCCATACAGAGCAGACGGCAAAGTCATGGGCTTAGTTGGTTTCGGAACGGGTCGCCGGCCAGGGAATTATCGGATCTTGGGCCAGTCGGTTAGACACCTGATAGGCACCATAGCGATTGAGGTGACTCGGATCAGAAAAATAGTCATAGCGCTCAGGCCAGAGCTGCGCTAGGTCGCGATAGAAAAAGCCAGGCTGACTTGCCGCTAGCTGCAGCATATAGCGCTGAAAGGTTTGCTCTGCCTTGAGCCGCGCCGGATCGAGATATTCGTCGGTGAGCGGCGTATTGACAAAGATCAGCGGCGTATCGTGAGCCTGCGTATGCTGAATCAGCGCGTTTAGCGCAGCAGTCTGTGCGCCTTCTAATCGAAACGCTTCGTAGTCGCTGTCGTAGTTGCCAGCAACGCGGGCATGGTCCTGATAGTAGGTAGCTGGGTTAAAGCGGACGGACAGCGCCAGAAAACCGTCAAAGTCCATCAGGTTAGTGTCTGGAATGGCGTCATCGTCAGCCTCGAGAGTCGGGCTCAGCACGGGTGAAAGGTCAGGTAGAATGGCCGATAGCCCAGCGCGGAAGACGTGCTTTACCTGATCGCGCGCTGCGTAGGTTGCAGACGCCTGACCCAAGGTTTGGCTGAGCTGGCGATCGCGACGGCGCGTCTGAGTGGTAATCTGCTCAGACAGGTTGGCCCACTGCGGCTGGGCAGCCTCGTCCGCGTCTGCAGTTTCTGGAAACAGTTCGCCGGCCTGCAGCGCCTGATAGCCTTCAGAAACCGCGATCGCATTGAAGGTGATATCAACTCGGCCGCTGTTGAAAGCGCGGGCCCCGTCGGCCCAAAGAATGAGCTTGGGCAGCGGATACGGCTGAATCAGCTCGCGCACAATGAAATCGACTACCTGAGCCGTTGAGCCGTTAACGCCAAAGTTGAACGTACTGACATCTTCGTAACCCATAAAGGCCAGCGCCTGCTGCAGCGCTGCTGGGTCAATGCCGCGCAGCGCCCGCGAGCTGCCCACAATCAGCACGTCTGGCACGCCGGAGGCTGCCACTCGCTGCTCGTAGAGCGCCAGCTTCTCATCCAGCTGTCGGCTCTTAAAAGAAGGAAACGGCGATTCAGCTAACAGTGAGCTGGTCGAGACCGCCGACTGCGGCGGACTGCTGATCAAGTCCGCATCGTTGATGGCCGAGGTGGAAAAAATTTCGCCTGAAAAGGATTCAGCATCGACAAATAGACCGTCTTCACTGCTTTGCTGCCCCCAGTTCAGCTCGGCTAGCTCCTCTTCAAACACAGATAGCGTATCCTCTGCTGCTGAGGGCGCATCAGTGGAGGCTGGAGACAGCGGCTGAGCCGGCTGCAGCTGCTCAAGCACCTGTCCAGAAATCCAATCTACTTGAAAGACCAGCAGCAGTCCGACAGCGGCCCAGACAGCCGCAATTTTGCGATTGGCCGTCTGAGCGCCTGAAACCGACTGCAGCTCAGCCGACTGATCAGCGGCAGCAAACAGCTGCGACTGCAGCAGCAGCTGTCGGCAGCTGGCTGTCAGGCGGCGACGCACCTGCCGCAGCACCTGCGGCAGCGTTAGCTCTGGCCGCAGCGGTGCGGCGGCGGCGGGCGGAATCAAATCATTTAAATAGCTGTCTGAGGCCGCAAACTCCGGTGCCGCTTCTGGGACCAGGCGCTTACGAGCAATAAAGTCAAAGCCGTGAGTCCAGTCAGGGCGCTTTTGACCAGAGCGCCGCCCGTAGATGCGAATGCCGTCAACCTCAGCCGGTCGATGCTGTCGCAGAAACTGCAGCACCGGTGGTGCCACGGCTGAGCGAGCCGGACAGGTAGGACCGTCTACCATCACATGCAGCCGCCTGTCTTTGATCAGCAGCTGCACCCGCACGCCGCCGGTCGCCAGCTGCTGATCGATATCGGGGTTGAGGCGTCGCGTCAGACAGTAGGCAATCGCCGGCAGGTCGCCCGCCCGGGCCAGCGACTCAGCCGACTCGGCCAAATCCGGAGAGTCGGCCGCCGGCAGCGACAGCTGCTTGATCCAGTCTGGGTTAAGGCCGTCTGCTGACGGACCATAGAGCATGGCGCGCTGGATGCCCTGCGGCCCTAGCGCCTCTAGCAGCGGCGCGATCGCATCGACAATGTCAGCCTCAGTTGGAGAGGAGGCAGTGCCGCCCTCGACCTGGACCGCATCAGCGAGGGCATTGCAAACTAGGTGCAGCGTCGCGTCTTTCAGCTCGGCGCTCAGGCTCACCGCTAGCGGCTGCAGGGCCTGATTGATCAGCCGCCCCAGCGACTCAAGATCGCCCCAGCGAGCCCACTCCTTGAGCATCTCATCCGGCGGCGTCAGATCGACGCGCAGCCGCCAGTCGGGGGCCTCCTCACCGTCAACCTGAATGGTCAGCACCGCATCTTGAAACTGAGTCAGCTTGAGATCGCGCAGCCGTTGAGCCGTCGGCGGTGCCACCAGCGCCGGATCGGGGCTGTAGTTAGCACGGCAAAAAATCCACAGCCGGTTGATTAAATCGATGCCCGGATCAATCGAGACCGGATGATGCTCGCTGCTGGCTGTGACCACCTGCTTAGCCCGCCGCGCCTTACCAGGAATCGCCTTGACCTTGACTTGCACACCAATATCCAAGGCACTGAGCGTCTCGCTCAGGTAGCGAGCGATCGCATCCGAATCGCCTTTGCGAGCCAGGCTGAGGTTAGACAGCACAATCGCAGAAGTCTGGGTGTCTAGCTGACCAATGGCTAGCTCAGCCGCCACCTGCTGCATTTCGTCGGCATCGCCGCTGGCTTCAACCAGCTGTTCTAGATGTCGCTCTAGCCGATTTAAATAAAGCGGTGCCGACCAGGCCGGCTGCTTTTGGTCGGGCAGCCGACTGTAAAAGTAGAGCTGATAAATTTGAGGAAACTCTGTCGCAAACCGCTGCTGCGCGTCCGGCTCTAGCAGCGATCGCACCAATCGCAGCAGCGCGTAGTCGCGATCCAACACGTCAGCCGTTTCAAACAGCACGTGTAGAATATTGCCCCGCAGCTTGACCTGCACGCTGCTATCTGGCCGATTGACCGCCGCTTGCAGCCACGGCACCAGAACAGCTGACAGGTGCTCGCTATTCGACTTAGATGCTGGCTTGGACTTTCTTAACATAGCGCGATAAAACGGGTCTCAGTACAGGTCGCAGTGAGGCTTCATTCGCTGCTAACTTGAGCCATCAAGCTTGAGCCATTAAGCTACCGCACCGCTCACCTGGCTAACGTCAGGAAGGCCGAATGCTCCATACTAGATAACACAAAACTCCTTGATTTATTCTGTGTTTTTTGGATTGATTCGGCGGTTGGACATAAGATGTTGACTTAAGCCCTCTATCCATAGCCTAGATCAGCCAATCGATCTCTGACCGGCGGTTAGTCTTGAGCTTTCTTTTACTACGAGCATCTCCGTTATGCAACCATTTCGATCTAAATCTGATGAAATTCGCATGCAGCCGCCCGTTGCTGTTCCCCTTTCCCCTGAATGGCTGATTGGAATCGTCGCGAGTCCAATCA
>JAAHIA010000348.1 GCA_010671975.1 Leptolyngbya sp. SIO4C1
CTGGGCAATCGGCACGTACGGCAGCTGATGATCGCCGGCATAAATCTGCGTAGGACGAAAGATGCGATTGCCCAGCGGCTGACCGCCCCTATGCAGACCGAAGGTTAAGCCCTATCGAACGTTAGAGGTGCTGACCAGTTAGATTTGATACAATAGCTTTTGAGATGCGCTGAGCCAAGCGTTAGCTTGGCACCAAAGCTTTTCCCTAAAGCTTTTCACTGTGAGCCGCAAGTTGAGCAGCCCAGCTATCAGCCGTTTGATTTTCAAGCACCTTCATGGCAGACAGCCATCAGCAGTCAAACTCGCTTTGTATAGGGTTTCTCACTTCTTCAGTTAGTCAATCTAGTCGCTCGCAGATTCAGTCGCGTATCTGTGTTGACGATAGGAGACCCTTGTTTCGTGCTAACTGCATTGTGGACCTTAAGCGCCGGTATCTTTGCTAGCGTGGTTTTGCTATATTCGTTTGCGAGCGAGTCGCAAGACTCAGCAGACCGCGAGCCGCCTATCCCTGAGCTGTCAATCAGCGCGCTTGTTCATCATCCCGATATCGTCTCAGGTAAAGTCGTCAAAATTCGGGGACGAGTAGACGACATGGTAGAAACGAGCAGCTTCATCCTCGAAAACATGCTGCCTTTTCACAACGAGAAAATTTTAGTACTGCAGCCAGACACCGACAGTGCACTCTCAGAGGGCAGCGTGGTAGAAGTAATGGGCGAAGTTCAAACCCTGAGCTCCGATAAGCTGGCTCAGTTCTCTTGGCATAGCTGGTCTCCGGCTACCCAGGCTCAGCTGCTGGCTGACTTTGAGGATGAACCAGTTCTGATTGCCCGAGCCATTCAGCGCCAGATAGGGGATGACGTAGCGATTCTAGAGCACTGGTCTTAGCATTAAGAATACGTGGAAAAACTGAAACTTAAGCAGGCCGCAGCCTCTGTCAGGCTGATTGCTAAATTTTGTCAGCTTTCTGCCTGAAAGATTGACTTGCCTAGCGTATGAATGAATGGTGCTCAGTCTGCCGGCATAGCTCGTCTATTGACTATAAGGCTATTTCTCCAGTTACCGATATACTAAGCAATATCTACCAGACCAACTTTGTACGGTCGTTACAGCCAAATTTTCAGCCTGAATTGACACAGTCAATGATCACAGTCAAGCGGCTTCGCACGCGCGCAGTTTATCGGGTGAAAACAGCGAATCGAAGCGGCGTTAGCTAGAGCGGGTGCGTCTATCTGATTGCAAACAGACGCTATCGAGTTAAAGCCATGAACTCATCTGCGAACTCAAACTCGGCTGCAGAAGCGGCCATTATTGATTTGAGACTAACAGACGTTGCTGCCGACGCCGCTTTGTCAGCACCAGCTGGTCCAGTATTAGAAGCTACCATCCTGCAAGAGGCGACACTGGGTCACTCGGCAGAGTCGAGTATAGCCCCTGCCATCGTCAAAATTTTAGGTATCTCGGCGGTTTCAGGCGCGGCGCTCAGCGTCATTACGCCGACCATTGGCTGGCAGCACCTGCAGCTGCCGCAGCTAGATCCTGCTGATAACAAAGTAGCCGCTAATCCCCAAAAAACTCGGGCCGTACTGCAGCCACAGCCATCGCAGCCGCGACTGGCCGACGGTCGCCTGCCTAGCTTCTCAACCTATCGGCCTACGGCTCTAGCTGGCCCAGTGGAAACAGCACCAATGGTCAGTAGCCGCCTGCCCGCCGCCCTGCAAATTTCTCAGCGACCGCTGACGCCACGGCCGACGCCCTTACTTTCGACGTCGCTGGCAAAACCAATCACCGTTGAGCTGCCGGTAGTCACAGCTCCGGTACCGGCCGCAAGCGCCTCAGTCGCGAGACCAGCGGCTCGTCCAGCCCTGCGTGAAACCGCATCGCAGCGGCGCTGGAGCCGAGGTGAGCTATCAATTCTGCCCACAGTGACTTCGGTACGGCCCGCCAGTCTTGCTCAAATTCCAGGCCCAGCGCTAGCGCGTGCCGATCGCCCCAATGCGCTACCGGCCAAAGCAGTAGAGCGTTCTTCCGCTGCCGTACCTACTACCTCATCAGTGGCAGCCCCCGCCCCTAGAATGGCAGACGCTGCGATCGCGCCACCGCTAGCAGCCGCTGCGCCGCTAGATTCATCTGTTTTAGGCAGTGATCCAGAAGCAGCCCAGCCGGCGCTGATGGCTCAAGCAGTTCAAGCAGCTGATGTGACTGCGTCAGAGTCCGCACCGACTGCAGCTACCTCCCCAGCCGCCGCTGGCCATCAGAGCGCTTCCGCAGCGCTCGCTGTGAGCAGCGTCGATCAGGCAGCTGTTCCCACAGCCGAGCGGGAAGCCGCTGTTGAAGCTGCGCTCGAAACAGTTCCTCAGGCGGCTGAGATTCCTGAAACGGCGTCTGAACCAGTCGCTGAGACGACGGCAATGACAGCCACTGACAGACCGCAACCGCTGACGCTGGCAGAAGTTTTCCCCGAGGCAGTGGTTCAGACGCCAGCGGCTGAGCTCACCGAGGCTCAGACCGAGACTGGTCCGTCGGCTGTGCTAGAAGACGAGACGCTGGCCGCGATCGCGCAGCTGCCCGATGCTGAACGAGTTCTGCGGCTGCTGGCGCTTGACCGCCGTGATGCGAAAAAACTGAGCTTGCGATCGCAGCTGCTAGCTCAGCACCTCTCTAAGTCAGTCGATAAGCTACGATAGCTGAGCAGCAATGCCGTAACTGAGGCTGTCATCAACAGCCTAATTAAAAGCTCATTTAAAGCTATAGACCCCGCCTGGTCAGGCGGGGTTTTTGCGTTTGACATCGCCTGCAGAAGGCAATAAGGGGGCAACTGCACTGCTTTAGCTATCAACCAGCCAGGCGTTGCGGTCGAACGTTTCAAAGTCTCGTGTGTAGGTGTAGTACTCGTAATATTTGTTGTAATACTTATACGTAGGTGAGATTTGCTCTTTCACCCCATTTGCCACCAGCCCCAAGATAGGAATATTGACCAGCTTGATAGTTTCTAACGCCTGCTCTAGCAGGTTGCGCTTAAGCTTACCCACGCCAATCGTCAGCAGCAGGCCCGAGGTTCGATTGGCAATCACCTGAGAGTCAGCAAAGCCTAAAATAGGCGGAGTATCATAGATGACTAAGTCAAAGAGCTCTTCTGCGCGCTCCATGAAGCTTTTCATCCGCTGTGATGAGAGCGTCTTCGTAGGATCGGGGGGAATCGCTCCTGCTGTGACAACGCACAGGTTGGGTTCCCAGGGCAGCTGCCGCACCACCATATCAAACGAGAGCTCACCGGACACAAAGTTGGTAATGCCGTAGTCATTCGTCACCCCAACGCGACGGTGAATGCTAGGGCGCCGCAGGTCGGTATCGACAATCAGCACGCGCTGTCCCATAGCGGCGGACGTTTGACCTAGGTGTACGCTCATCGTGGTTTTCCCCGCATTGGGGGTCGATGAGCTGATCGCGATGGACCTAACGGGTGTATCCGGGTTCAGTAGTCTGATATTTGTGCTTAGAGAGCGAAATGCTTCAACAAAAGCCGAAGAGCGATAGGAGCCAACGTTTTCCTGACCGCGTGCAAAGTCTTCTAAGGTTGGATCGCTGCTGCGAGTCTGGCTAGCCATCATTGCGGCAGGGCCAAACTCTTCAAAATCTTCATTCAGCGGAATGGCGCCAATCAGCGGCAGATTGGTAATCTCTTTAATATCTTTGACAGAGTGGATGACGTTGCGCAGGCGATCTAGCAGCAGAGCCGCTCCAGTTCCTAACATCAGCCCAATTGCGGTACCAAATACCAAGTTACGCTTGGCGCTAGCCACGGCTGCCTGCGGTACGCTTGCCTGAGAGAGCAGTTCCCAAGGCGACTGTCGCTGGGCTGCATCAATTCGTAGCGCTTCGCGCTTAGAGAGAAACTGGTTTAAGTTGCTAGTGGCGATTTCTAACTCGCGCTGAATATCGCTATACTGACGCGCTACCGAAGAAATTTGCTTAATTTCCTGATTCAGCTGACTAGCGTTGTTAGATAGCGACTGCTTCCGAACGTTTAGCACCTCAATCTGCCGGCCAAGCTCTCTCAAAACGCGATCGCCTTCGCGCGCCAGCAGCGGCGATAGGTTTTCGCGCTGCTCTTGAAAGATTTCCATCTCCGGACTGGCTTCTAGGAAAATGGCCGATTCCTGAGCAATTTGACTGTCAATGTCAATCAGCTTATCAACCAGCTTTTGATAGCGCGGATCGTCAGACAGCACTGATGACGCAGCCACCTCACCATTTTGGAAAAGCTCTTGCTGCAGTTCCTGATAAAGGGCAGTTGCCTCATTTAGCTGCACCTGCAGTGCTAGCTCCTCTTGATTAAAATCTTGAATCTGTCCCGATAGCCGCTCACCCTGAGTTACTGGATCAATCAAATTATATTGTTGACGCAGCGCTTCTAGCTCACCCTGCAGGAAATCTACCCGTTCTCTCAGCGCCGGTAGCTGCTCATCGACAAAGCTGATACCCCTCAAGATATCGCTTTGCCGATCTTCTAAACTAAACTGCAGATAGGCGGCTGCCAGTACGTCTAAAACATCTTTAACAAATTCAGGGTTAGCATGCCGATAGCTGACTGTTAAAATATTGTCGCCATTAGTGTTTAGCGTCAGTCCTTTAACGATCTGGTTATAGGTCACATTGGGATAAGCAACTTTGAGCTTCTCTACGACCGGATCAATCACGCGCGGGCTCTTGAGCAGCTTCAGCTTAGTTTCGTCTAACCCCACTGAAATAACTTCCTGGTCGCCGCTGACCGCAGCTGGATTGGCCGAAGAAATGATTTGGGTTTCAAGCGTGACCTGCGGCGCTAGCACTTCGAAGCCGGCTCGATAGGTAGGCGTGTCTGTCAGTGCCTTGAACACAGCTGCGCTTGCCGTAACTGTCGTAATACCGGCAATCAGCAAGGCCTGACGCCGTAGCGCAGCTAAAATTCTGCCTAGCTCAATGCCGCCTTCGGCTTCCTCATCTGGTGGCATAGCAGCGACTGGTAAATTTTGTGCAACCCTTATCATGACCCTTAACCCTTTAAAACGTTTGCCGTGAGCATGTACAAGTGAAATAGTTTATTAAGCCCGATTCAGCCGTATTAAGCGTCTTTCATGCCTGTTTTCGTCTACTGAGTTAGAACAGATTGAACAGCCTAGCTGGGAAAGCAAATAGCGTCAGGAAGCTAGAAATGGGTCGAATCAGCGTGTCTGATACGTTAGATACGCTAGAGGCGGCGTTTTTCTTGCGGGTCGGTGATGCCGGCGAGGTCCCCCAGGAAGTCGTCGGCCGCGTCGACCACGCGCAGGTCGGCGTCGAAGTGGTCCTTGAAGGTGGTCTCGACGAGCTCGCGCTC
>JAAHIA010000349.1 GCA_010671975.1 Leptolyngbya sp. SIO4C1
GCCTTCTGAAGGATATCTCTATGGTCGCGCGGTCGCAGCGCTTCTCGCACCTTTCTATCAAAAGTGAGAAAAATTGATGAAAAACTCAAGTGTTGGGGCAAGCAGTGCTATCACTACCAGTAGTGCCCTTACTCTGGAGAGCTGACGATGACCAATCCCGATAACTATCCCCGCAATGACTATGGCACCACGCCGGATCCAGCTCCAGTAGAGCCGCCGGTTGAGCCAGCCAGCAATACCCAGGTCGAAGAATTTACTATCAGCGGCGATACGCTGATGAGCCGCGTGCAGGAGCTGCTGCACGAAAGCAACATTCGCCGCATCTTGCTGAAAAACGAGAACGGCCAGGTCTTGCTGGATATTCCACTCACGGCAGGTATCGTCGGCGGCGCAGTTGGCATTACGTTCTTCACACCGCTGGTGGCTGTGGGTGCGATCGCAGGTATGCTGGCCCGGCTAACGCTGGTAGTCGAGCGAAGGGTGTAAATGTGACCTGTATCACCGCTCTAGCTCAGCTTTTCTCAGAAACGCTTTAAGCGATCTTCAGTTTGCGGTCAGCGCTGGCTCAGGTGCCCCCGGCATTCTTGTAATCAATGAAACGAAACCACTCATTGATTAAGGAGCTACACTCATGAAACACTATTTCTTTTCTGCCATTGCGCTGACCGTTGCTACCATCGCTATCTCACCCGCTGCCAGCGCCGCTGAGTCCGTGTCAACTCTACAGCAGCGCCGCTACGAAGTTCTAGAGCAATCTAAGGCTGTTGCAGATATTCAGTCGGCTCGCCTAGAGCATCTGGATAATCAGTCCAAAGCCATCGAAGATATTCAGGCTGCTCGCCTGGAGCATCTAAACAATCAAACTAAGGCGATTGGAGATATTCAAGCCGCTCGTCTGGAGCATCTGGATAATCAGTCCAAAGCCATCGAAGATATTCAGGCTGCTCGCTTGGAGCATCTAAACAATCAAACTAAGGCGATTGGAGATATTCAAGCCGCTCGCCTAGAGCATCTAGATAGCCAGTCTAAAGCAGTTGAAGACATTCAGGCCACTCGCCTCGAAACTTTGGATACTCGTAGTAAAGGCAATCTTCGTTAGTCAGCGGTCTTCGCAATAATCACGACTGTTCCCTGCACCCGTCGCTGTTCAAAATAGCGAATGGCTGCAGGGACATCACGCTCAAATTAGCTTTTTACGCTCAACCCCCAGCGGTTGAGCTTGCCTTGATTGTGGCTGGTCAAATCGGCTACGCGCAGCTGCCAGGTACCGCCCCCATTTTTGCCAACCAGCGACTGTAAGCTGATCGTATCAGCGGTGCTCCAAGTGCGGGTAAGCCGGTCGCTACCGCTACCGGTCTGATCGTGCAGCGTCATGGGTAGCCCCTGCGGTGTGGTCAGCGTTACACGCAGATCGCCAACGTTGGGGTGAGTGATATCGACGGTTACCGCAAGGCTTTGCAAGGTTGTTCCCTCCGGCAGTGAGAGCGATCGCACGACGCCGCGACTGTCAAAGTCAGGAATCTCTATGCCTTCAGCATCTTCGACCGTGGTCTCATTTACGCCGGTCTCGAAATCGAGCGCCCAGCTCACCAGTTCGCCCGTATCGCGTGCGGCCAAATCCTGCACCAGCAGCTGCCAATCTCCTTGAGGAGACATGTTTTTGAGCGCCGCAAGCGCCGGTAGGTTAGCTACTGTATAGGTGGTTTGCAGATCCTTTTGACTAGAGCCGGTACGATTGTGCAGCGTGACTGCAGTTTTGTCAGGCGCGCTCAGCTGTACTTTGAGATCGCCTATCCAGCTGTGGGTGATGTTGACGGTAACGCTGATGGCTTTGAGGGGGACACTGTGTGCGATCGCAATCACATCCTCTACCCCAGCTGGCTGGTTATCTGGAATCGCTCTACCTACGCTCGATTCATAGTGCTGGGTTGCCGGCTCCGATTCAGTCTCTTGCACTCGCGCCAGCGCAGCGGCTACTGCTGCTGCGGCATCCACCCGTCCATGCCCAAACCACGGACTCCAGCTGCCGTCTGGGTCATCTGTCTCCTGAAAATCTCCTCGATCGTAGGGAGCAATGGGTGACACATCCCAGTCAGGCGTTAGATCATAATTGGCGGTCGGTGTCTTGCCATAGCCATCAAAGCTGAGGTCTTTGGAGGCCGTTTGCTTTAGAATCGAGACAGTTTCTAGCGCTGATAGATCGGGGTTAGCCGACAGCATCAGCCCAATGATGCCTGCTACCAGCGGCGTTGCGCTGGAGGTGCCACCAAAGTTGCTGTTTGATAAACTCTGTAGCCCGCTGGCGGCAGTCACGCTCAGCCCTCTGACTGGCAGTCGTGAATAGGTATGCACGTTGTTAGAAGGTGCGCAAAGCGTCACTCCCTTACCGTAGTTAGAATAGTGGCTGCGCTGTGCCAGGCTGCTAATCGCTGCGATGTGCATCACCCCAGGAATCTCAATCAGGTTGTTGCGAAAAAAGCGCGTTTTGCGTACCCCTACCCATTCCCACGTGCCGTTTAAGCGCAGCTCCCAGCCGGTGGTATAGGGCACTTCTGTCGCTGCTAAATGGTCCAAGGGACAGTTCTCGTTTCCTGCCGCCCATAAAAAGACAATGCCCTTACCGCGACGCCCACCCGTTTTTGCCAGCTCTGTAATCTGACGCATTACCACCGTAGACCAAGTGCCTACCGGCGTCTTTCCCCAGGAGTTTGACATCACATCGACCTTGTCTGCCAAAAAATTCAAAGCATTCAACAGCTTCGAGTCGCTAACAAACAGCGCGCCGCCGTCAGACTCCCACTTGATTGGCAGCAGTCGGCAGCCGGGCGCTGCCCCTACCGTCAGCGAGGCATCAATCTCTGCCGCAACCACGCCAGCGCAGGCCGTTCCGTGGTCTGCTCCAGTTTGATACATCTGGTTAGGTGCAGCGTCAATATCCCTATGCGTGACCAGTCGAGTGCCTTTGAAATAGCCCCAGCCAGCAAACTTATTCGGCGAGTCAAAGTCTGGATGATCGAGCTTACAGCCATCGTCTGCCACAGCAATTACGATGGCCTCACTGCCGAAGTGGCCGAGCAGCTGCCAGGCCTGCTCACATTTGGACGAGGCTCGTTTGTCAAAGTTGTAGTGCCACAGCTGTTCGTGTAGATGCCAGTGCTGCTTGTAGCTTGGGTCGGTAGGCAGCGCTAAACTGTAGGGCATATCGCGATAGTTGAGATCATGGTCGGCGATACTCACAGCCGAATCTGTTTCCATTAGCTGAACTACCAGCTTGATCGGATTGATGCCAGTATGATGAGTGAGCTGAAACAAAAAATCTTTGTCTGCATACTGTTCTTTTAAAATCAGGCCGTAGCGCCCAGCAAATTCGCCCAGCTGAGCGTCGTTGAGCGCTTCGCGAAAGCTAACTAAAATGCGATCGGTGATTAAAAAATCTTCGCCAGTCTCAACAATTTTATAAGAATGATAGGTTGGAGCCAGATAGCGCGCCTGACTCATCAGCCGCTCTAGCTCATCGGCTCGACAGCTCACCCGTGACGAGCTAGATGAGAGCTGCTGTGCGTCGCCAATGCCAGCTTTAGCTAACGCTTCCGGCAGCAGCCTGACAACAAATTCATCAGCTCGCTTCGCCAAATGCACCTTTTGACCAGCTCGATAGGTATAGCTTGCCTGAGCGCTGTCCATAGTCTTTCACTCCCATGTGAGTATCCGGAGCGTAGCGTATTCTTTTAAGAGCCGTGCCCTAGCTTAATTGGGATTTAAGTTTGACTTAACAAATCGCAGAGCACCTCTGCAAGACTTCATAGTGAGAAAAGATAGCGATGCTGATGCAGAGGCGCTGCGAGCCAGAACGCTATCGACTGGCTGGCGCTACCTCAGCTGAACGGCTAGAGGAGGACGCGGACAGCTCGGCTCGCTGGGCGCGAAACATGCCAAAGCGGCAGAGCCCAGCGCCAAAGGCCAGCCGCATTAGCAGAATTGTCGGTACCTCACGCACTGACTTAATAAAGCCGGGCAGGCCGTACTGCAGCCAGCCCTGCGGTCGAATGATTCCCTGCCAGATAGTGTCAAACCAAGAAGGTAAAGTTGCCTGAGTCCAGTCGGCGGTGGTCACCTCGCCCTTAACCATGCCGGTTGCTTCGAGCAGCTCGGAGAATCCTTCAATGCTAGAAAATTCCGGGTGTGACCACTGATCGAGCAGCTGTCGCATGACCGGCCGCTCCCAAAAATTCAGCGGCGCCTGTCGCGTATCGCGCTGATTCCAGTCGGCTACGACCAAAATGCCGCCCGGCTTTAGCACGCGCAGCAGCTCCCTAGCAAAAATGGCTTTATCGGGCATATGCGGTCCGGCTTCAACTGACCACACCACATCAAAGCTGGCATCCGGAAAAGAGAGCGCCATCGCATCGTCTACTTTAAAGGTGGCATCTAGCCCAGGGGGCGTGAGTTCCTGTGCTCGCTTTACCTGCTGCGGGCTAATCGTCACGCCGGTTACCGAGAAGCCATAGTCCTGAGCCAAAATGCGACTGCTGCCGCCGATACCGCAGCCAACGTCTAGCAACGTCGTGCCGCGCGGCAGCCGATCAAAGCCGCCCCAGCGCGCCATTTCATGCACAAAGTCAATCTTGGCAGCGATAAAATTTTTCTGGCGCGGCGGTGAGCCATAGTGACCTAAGTGAATGTGCTCTCCCCAGTAAAACTCTAGGATGCCGTCTTCGGTCCACTGGTCGTAGGCGTTAGCAACCGTGTTTGAAGAGCGATAGCGGCGTGCCGTTAACAGATAGACAGCGATGCCGACGGCTGAAAAGGCAAGAAGCAGTTTGAGCACAAAAGCTGAGGTCATTGGGATGCGTCACATTTCTTAATACAGCTATTCATTATAAGGGGTTATCTAGAGCGATGGCGCTGACCGACTGCATCAGCTGTTGCTGAATTTTACAGATAGTTTCACGGGGGAAACTCCTGACGCTGCAAGCGTCTATTAAAGAAAGTTAGTAAAAAAATGTCTGCTGGCGAAACGCCCTGTATTTTGGGTATATGAGGGACCTGCTCAGACTTAACAAGTAGCGATAATGCCATAGCGATGACAGTAAGCCAATGACTAAACAGTTTTTAACAAAAGCTTTAATCTGTCTCTGTATAGTGCCGTCTCTAATAGCAGCAACAGGACTGGCCTGGGCCGACAGCGCTGAAGAGGCTACTCCTGAGGATGTTCTATCTGTCGCTCCAAGCTACTTTAGGCCCGTAAATCCTTCGGCGCCACAGTCTCCGAGTACCACCACCGGAACGCGACGGGGAGGTTGTTTTGATGGTCAGGTTTCACCCGCAATTTTGGCCCCTTACAGCTTTG
>JAAHIA010000035.1 GCA_010671975.1 Leptolyngbya sp. SIO4C1
TCTCCTTGGAATTCTTCTTCCAAAATATTGTTTAGCATTTTCAAGGCGCGAATTGAGTTGGGAGTATTGCCAGCGACGTAGAGCTTGAGGATATAGGTCTTTTTCGATGCAGCCATATCAGCCTTAGAAACTAATTCAAAAAATTAGCGAATACAGGTTAAAAATTTTATAGTATTTAGCCCATTCTAGAGTTCGCGAGGAATCGAGCGACGATACATTTCGCACAGATGGGCAATCACGTCGATTAGCGTGAGCCGATAGTCTAGCAGAATTTCCTCGCTGCGCCCTTCAAGGGTAAGCTGCTTGGAAAATTCGTCCATCAGCTCCATATGAATCTCAACAATTTTTGAAACGGACACATCGGCGAAAAAGGCAACGTTGACGAAGTCGTCAATCTGCTGGTTTAAGCTACCTTCGTTAGAGAAATAGCGCAGGATGATGCGGCGATAGTCCTGCCTGAGCTTTTCAATGAACTCTTGTCGCTCCTCAGGCGTTAGGTTTCTCAGAAAATTTTGGGGATTTCGTTTATAGTACACCCCGAGGTACCCCAGTCGTTCTTTAAGCTTTTCTGCCAGCCGCTGCTGCTGCAGGCTGAGTAGGAAGGAATGGTTAGACTCGTCAGTGCGCTCAACAGCGTCTGTCTCCTGCGCTGGCAGCGATAAGAACTGGTTGATAGCGCGGTGGATAGCGTCATCTAGCGTATCTGACTCATAGGAGCCTAGATAAATCACGGCATCATGATAAGCCAAGATCGTCTGATTGAGGCTATCGTCCAGCGGTGAGCGATGTCCTACCACCAGCATCGGTAGAAAAATGCCGCGCTGTTCTAGCTCCTGCAGTAGCTGATGGCTGTCAAGCTGAATAATGAGGCAGTCGATGCGGTGGCGATTGCTGACTACCCAGTCCATAAATTCGGTTTCTGATTTGCTCCAGCTGACCACGAAGGCGCTATCAGCCAGTGACTGACGCAGCGACTCGGCTGCGATATCTGCCACTGTGAAAATTCCAACTAATAGTCGTGCAGTCAATAGACTTGGCAAAATGGATAGAGCTTTACAGTGTTTGATATTCTAGGCGAGACCTTGACACACGAGTATTTGTCTTCGCTCAAATTCCCTGAATCTGTACTGTTTTGAATAATGGCAGCGCTAAAGCCGAGCGCTGCATGGGGAGCAGCGGCTAATTTTATTATTCCTTAAGATTACCGGGTCTGCTTCTCATGAGCCAAGAAATTTATTCGGACAGGAGCCGGCGATAGGTGTGCAGCCCTGCCTACAGCAGTACACGAGGCGGCTCTATCCGGCAGAATAGAGAAGCTGCTAGACAATGGATTTGAAATGACTGCCTGGCTATTGCGTAGCGTTTGCTTCAGTTTAAGTGCGGTGCTAGCGGTGGGGCTGTGGCTGACTGCTCCACTACCTGCGATCGCACAGCCCGAACCGGCGGCTCTGTTTGAGCTGCACTGCGCCGGCTGCCACCCCGGCGGCGGCAATATCATTCGGCGCGGCAAAACCTTAAAGCAGCGAGCCCTGAAGCGCTATGGCTATGACGAGCCCGCTGCGATCGCCACCATCATCACCCAGGGCAAAGGCATCATGTCCGCCTTTGGCGACAAACTCACCGAGGCCGAAATTCAGTCCCTAGCCCAGTATGTCCTCGACCAGGCCGCCATCAACTGGAAATCTTAGACGGGGCATCTCCCCCATACTCCCTACGCACTAAAGTACTTCGCTACCGGGTGGTACGTCACAATCGCCGTCGTTGACTGCTCTGGATACAGCTGCTCGCTCTCATCCATGCGCAGGCCAATTCGCTCCGCCTTGAGCAGCGCCAGCTGCTTTACCTGATCTTGAATATTGGGACAGGCGGGGTAGCCAAAGCTGTAGCGCGAGCCCTGATAGCGCTGGGCCAGCACGTCGCGAATATTGTCTGGTTCCTGGTCGCCATAGCCCAGCTCGCGGCGAATGCGCGCATGCGTCCATTCCGCTAGCGCCTCCGCCATCTGCACCGCTAGGCCGTGATAGTAGAGATAGTCGGTATACTCATTCGCAGCAAACAGCTTTTGGGCAAATTCGGTGGCGATGTTGCCCACCGTCACCGCCTGCATTGGGAAGACATCGTACTGACCTGGCGCAGCTGCTGCTTTGGGTAAGAAGAAATCAGCAATGCAGAGTCGGCGTAGCGATCGCTGACGGGGAAACTCAAACGCGACGATCGGCTCAGCTTCGCTATGCGACTGGCCCACCCCAGCCGGATCGTAGACAAAGAGCGTATTGCCCTCGGCCAGGCAGGGGAAGTATCCGTATACCACCTGCGGCTGCAGCAGGGTTTCATCTACCACGCGCTGCTTCCAGGTTTCTAAAATGGGGTAGACCTTTTCAGCTAGAAACTGATCGTACGCCTCGCGGCTCTGATCTTTCGGCTTGCGGAACTGCCACTGTCCGGCGATCAGCGCCTGCAAATCGAGGTAGTTGAACACTTCTGTCAGCGGAATTGCCTGCGGCGACAGGATCTGCGTGTCCCAGAACGGCGGTGTCGGGCGCGGAATGTCAGTCTCAACCGCCTCAGAGCGCTGCGTATCGACAACATGAGCCGCCGGCGGTACGGTCGGGTCGTGCTCATCGGCAACATTCACCTGAGCGGCAGCTGGATTAGGCCGATGGCCGTTCGTTTTTGCGCCCGCCTCGCCGTCATTTAAGAACCCCTGAAGGTCATCCCACTGACCGTCGGCTTTAGCCGGCATCAGCCGATCCATAAAGTTTAGGTCCGAAAAGGCATCCTTGCCATACACGACCCGACCCTGGTAGGTATTCTGGCAGTCTTCGTTGACGAACTTGGGCGTTAGCGCTGCCCCGCCCAAAATCACCGGCACGGTAATGCCTTCTTCATTGAACCGGGCCAGGTTGTCCTTCATGAACGCAGTGGATTTCACCAGCAGACCGCTCATGGCAATGCAGTCGGCCCCATGCTCGCGGTAGGCATTGATAATGTTATCCACCGGCTGCTTGATGCCTAGGTTCACCACCTTGTAGCCGTTGTTCGACAGGATGATATCGACCAGATTTTTGCCGATGTCGTGCACATCGCCCTTGACCGTCGCGATCAGGAACGTGCCCTTGCCGCTGCCGTCCGCGTCGGCTTTATCCATAAACGGCTCTAGGTAGGCCACGGCTGCTTTCATCGTCTGCGCCGACTGCAGCACAAACGGCAGCTGCATCTGCCCCGAGGCAAACAGCTCACCCACCACCTTCATGCCGTCGAGCAAGAACGTATTAATAATGTCAAGTGGCGCATACTGCTTGAGCGCTTTTTCTAGCTGCTCCTCTAGGCCAATCCGCTCACCGTCGATGATATGGCGCTTTAGCCGCTCCTCGACCGGCAGGTTTTCATCCACCGCAGAGCGCATCTGCTTGGTCGATTTGCCTTCAAACAGCGTGGTCAGCTTAGTCAGCGGATCGTAGGTGCAGGCATCGCCCTCAAACTGCCGCCGGTCGTAGATCAGATCGCGACAGACCTGCTGGTGGTCGGGCTCAATCTTCGCTAGCGGCAAAATTTTGCTGGCGCTGACGATGGCTGAGTCAAGGCCGACCTGCATCGTCTCATGCAGAAACATCGAATTTAGCACTACCCGCGCCGCCGGGTTTAGCCCAAACGAGATATTAGACACGCCTAGCAGAATGTGGCAGCCTGGCAGATTTTCGCGAATCTGGCGAATCGCTTCGATGGTTTCTTTACCATTCACCCGATCCTCCTCGATGCCGGTAGAAATGGGCAGCGCCAGCGGGTCAAAGAAAATCTCGTAGGCAGGGAGGCCGTACTCCACCGCGTCGCGGTAGGCGCGCTGAGCAATTTCAAACTTTTTCTGCGCGCTGCGGGCCATGCCGTCTTCGTCAATCGTGCCGACCACAATCCCAGCACCGTAGGTTTTGGCCAGCGCTAACACTTGAAAGAAGCGCTCATCGCCGTCTTCGTAGTTAGTCGAGTTGAGAATGCACTTACCGCCTGCCACCTTCAGCCCGGCTTCCATCTTGGTCCATTCAGTGGAGTCAAGCATTAGCGGCAGCGTCACGTTGGTCACCAGCCGCGACACCAGCTCATGCATATCGCGCTCGCCATCGCGACCGACGTAGTCCACGTTGACATCGAGCACATGCGCTCCTTCTTTTACCTGATTGCGCGCCAGCGCAATCAGTCCGTCCCAGTCTTCGGCATTGAGCATTTCACGGCATTTCTTCGAGCCGCTGGCGTTTAGCCGTTCGCCAATGATTAAGAACGAGTTATCTTGCTCGTAGGGCTGTGGACTGTAGATAGAGGCCGCCGAGGGCAGGTAGTCGAGCCCTTTGTAGGGCGGTAGCTCCATTCGAGGCCCCATCGGTCGGGCCTTAGGTTTGAGATCTTTTGCTACCTCGGCTAGCTGCTGAATATGCTCGGCACGGGTGCCGCAGCAGCCGCCAATCACCTGCACGCCCAAATCCTCGATAAAGTGCATCAGCGCCATGCGCAGCGCCATCGGCGTCAGTCGGTAGTGAGCCTGGCCACCGACGTTCTCAGGCAGACCGGCGTTGGGAATGCAGGAGACGACAAAGGGTGAATGCTCCGACAGATATTTGATATGTTCCTTCATCAGATCGGGGCCAGTCGCGCAGTTGAGGCCCAAGATGTCGATTGGGTAGGGTTCTAAAATCGTCAGCGCTGCGCCAATCTCTGAGCCGACCAGCATCGTGCCCTGCTGCTCTACCGTCACCGAAACCATCAGCGGCAGCCGCTCGCCCTTTTTTTCAAACACGGCTTCGATCGCATTCAGCGCCGCTTTAATCTGCAGCACGTCTTGGCAAGTTTCGATAATCAGCAGATCGACCCCACCGTCATAAAGGCCTTCAGCCTGCTCAACGTAGGCTGCTTTGAGCGTATCGAAGTCGATATGACCTAGCGTCGGCAGCTTGGTGCCTGGCCCCATCGAGCCGGCGACGAATCGCGGCTTCTCGGGTGTGGAATAGTCCTGGGCTACTTGCTTAGCCAGCTCAGCCGCCTTTTTATTCAGCGCGTAGGCGCGATCGCTCAGATCATATTCAGCCAGCACAATTGAGGTGCCGCCGAAGGTGTCGGTCTCAATCACATCGGCGCCGGCTTCTAAAAAGCCGCGATGCACTTGCTTGACGGCCTCTGGGCAAGTTTCAACTAAATATTCATTGCAGCCTTCGTAGGCCGCTCCGCCAAAGTCGTCAGCTGTCAGGTTTTGCGTCTGTAGCGAAGTCCCCATTGCACCATCAAAGACAATCACGGGACGCTCAGGGCTGTGCAATCGTTCTAAAAAGGAACTTCTCATGGGGATTAAAACAGTGAATTTAAGCGAGTGCCGATCGGCTGCCAACAGGGCAGCCTGGGCCAGGAGTCCGGCATAGCCCTATTATCAACGATCTTTTCGCCAGAAGGAACGACTACGCGATCGCGCCCCCTCTATCTAACCCATGAATAGATAATGGCGACAACCTGTGCTAATGCGTCTGCTAGCGCGATCGCTACTGCAGTCGGTGTCCGTTTTGCTCAACGGTGACAGCGCGAGCCGGTAGCTCCAGAACGGTCTGTGTCGCCGGCTCTAGCCAGCGTGCGGCCGTCTCAGGCTGCAGCTGCGGCTGTTCTTGATACTGCATCAGCACCTGCGCCTCGATGGTTGAAACATCGTCGTAGTCTAGCGCTAGGTTGCCCTGCAGATGCTTGAGCCACTTGCGCAGCGGCACGCCTATCGGATTTTCTAGCTGCAGCGCCGCCTCAAACGCCTGCCGATACATCTCTAAGCTATCTCGCCGCGCTTCATAAGGCTGCATGACAGTTTCTTCAATACTTTGGCTCAGCTCAAACGTGATGCCTAGCTGTCGCCGCAAAAACTCCAAAATGTCGCGCTCAGCCGGTTTGATATAGCCACGATTACGATGCACATATTCTTCAACGCTGCGGCGATACTCGCGCTCCGGTGCAAAGGCAGGCAGCTGCATCAGCGAAATTTGAGCACTCTCACCCGGCGCATAGAGCGCTACCGACAGCCGCTCGCTGCTAGACTCGCTCAGCGACTGGTGTAAGAAGCCATGCAGATCGCTGACCGAGATTTCACCATCGGCGTCGAGGTCGGCCAGCCCAGTTTCAATGCCGTCAATCACGCTTTGCGTGTAGCGCGATAGCCCCGATTTTGCCAGCGGCCAGGGCCGTGTGACGCTGCCTAGCATGGTGAGCAGCGCGCCGTTTTCCTGCGCCAGCCCCGGTAAAGAGTTAGTTAGCGTCATCCGACTAATGTCTGGATTTTTAGACGGCAGCGCCCCCCAGCAGCAGTCTAAAATCGTCACGCGGCTGAGCGTATCGCGCGCCGGCAGCGCCTGCTGAATGAACCGACTCGACACCGCCGTCCTCGCCAAATTCGTAATCTGCGTATCGTGGGCCGCTAGATAAAATAGCCCCGCCTCCGCATCGATGATGCCGCAGCCGGCAAAATAAATTAGACAGAGGTCGCCTCGTCGGCATCGGTAGCTGAGCAGCGCGATCTCATGTCGCATTTGTCGCACATTAGGGTTGATCAGCATCGCCACCTGGTCATCGCGCAGATCTTCGATCTCTGCTAGCAGCGTCTGCCGTAGCGCCTCTACGTTGCGCACAGCGGGCGAAAGGCCGGGCCGTTCTTCATCCAGCGCGCTTTCACTCACCCCAATCAATAGTATTTGCTTCCCCATGTCCTAGATTCCCAAGAGTATTGCAGCTCACAGGCCATCACCCCGGAAAACCACCGAGAATTACCTGTCTAGGTAGAGTTTTCGAGCAGTTCTTTATACTTTCAGGACACTTAAATCGATATCTTTGTCAAACTTTGAAATTAGAACAGCAGTCTCATTGCGAGCGACCGGCCGCTATGCGGCTGCCACAATTTCGGTCAATCGCTTCACGATTTGCAGCGTTCTTGCCAGTCCCTCATCCTGGTCCAGAATAAATTCCTTTGATCGGGCATAGTCCTGGCCCACCAGCTTCAAAAACACAAAGCTACTCCCGTTAGTGACCAGCCCATATCGCGGCAGCGACGGCTCGGGAGCCGCCATCATATAGCCCAAGACCTGAGGGATGCCTACCTTTAGAGAAAACTCTGCCCGCTTCGACTCAATCACCAGCACCCAAATTTGGTCTTTCAGCACCAGCACGTCTAACCGGCCCTTCAGCGTAGGACCGTCGTCAGCAGCGATAATTTCTACCGTCTTTTCGGTGGTGACATAAAACGGAGGTAAAAATAGTCCGGCTAGGTCTAGCAGCGGCGCTACCACCGCCAGCTTTACCGTATTTTCTAGCAGCGACCGTCGCTCTAGATTCGCATAGGCGGCCTCTACGCGGGCTAGCCTTTCCTGCTCGGCTCGGCTGAGGTCAGGCAAATCGCCCTGCCACTCTAAGAAAAATGAGCTATCTTCAATTTCCTGCAGCCCTAACTGCTGCTCTAGGTCGTACAGCGTCAGCTGCTCGATGGGAAGCGTCTGAACCATCGCCATCACTCCTTCGCGGCTGCGATCTGATATTCAAAGGATAAAGCTTCGACTGCGGCCAGCGCGTTTGCTAAAGTTTGGTCACTTTGCTTGACGGAGGGCTCGATCCCCTATATCGTCAATGACTAGGCCGTTCTTGCAGCGGCACTCAGATACCAAAACTTGGCGCTGCCCGCCGGTACACCACTACCAAGCGAGCAGCTGGCCCTGCCAAACTGATTACAGCAGTTCGGAGGGATACGCTGATGGTACAGCGTAGCCAACCCGATTGTGCGAAGCAGCATCGTGGGGTTTACCCAGGTGTTTGGGTCTGATTTCTACGCCCCCAAGCTGCTTGGTTTGGGGGCAAAACCCATTCTCCCGATTGGGAAACCTCAGAAATAACGGAGATCAGACCGCATGTTTCAATCTAACTCGGGCGCAGGTGCGCCCCCGGTTTCGTTCGACTATTCACCCCAGTTTGAGGATATTTCTCTCAGCGTTACCGGCTCCAAAGTGGCGCTGCGCCAAACGGTTCAGCTGCTGCACAAGCTTGGCTACGCTGAACCCAACGACTGGAGCAAACCCCAGCGCAAAAAGGAGAAATGGGTGATCGTGTTGATTAAGCGATTGCGAATTGGGTAAGGATAGGTGCGATCGCGTTTCTGAGGAGGTGCGATCGCTGGCTAAGTCGCTGCCTAAGAATATGCTCATGTGCTGCTGAAAATGCCAACCTAGAGATAAGCAACTCAGCCAGAGGCCAGCATAATGACTCCACAGCTACAGCAGGTTTTGAAACAGGCCGAGCAGCTTGCCCCCTATAAGAAGCTGGAATTAATTCAGAAGATTGCGGAAGGCTTAAAGCTCTCGACAGCGGCAGAGCCTAAACCAAAGTGGCGAGATTTGAGAGGCATGGCTCCCTATCCCATAATGGGTGAGGATGCTCAGACATGGGTATCGAGAACGCGGCAGCAGAGTGATGAGCATCGAGAGCAGATTTTGAAGGAAAGACATGCAGATTGAGGCTGCTCTAGAAACCGGGTTTTTTACTCATCAAACATCAAATGCTGTATATCTAATTTAAAGGTTTCTTTTGACTCTATGAACGTCCGATAGGCATGTGCTATACCCATGTGTTGATGTGTCTGATTTAAGTTGGGCAAAGTCTGCTGCCTGAGATCGATGTATTCCTGATAGCTAGAAAATTCCCAGTCTTCTGGCCGCTGCACCAGTTTGGCTTTCACAGGATTGAGATGAATGTAGCGAGTTAAGGTGAACAGATAGTCTTCTTTGGCAACATGAATCGCTTGGAATCGGCCTTGAAATAGCGAACCACATCGTCTGTAGCGTCGGTTGATCGCCTTCGTGTATGACAGTGTGAAGGCTTGCATCTTCTGAGAAAGGTTTTCTTCTCGCAGCCGTACTAAAAAGTGATAGTGATTAGGCATCAGGCAGTATGCAGAAACATACAGCGTTTTTGCGGCTAAGTAGCGCCGAAACTGCCGTAAGAAGAATAGATAGTTTTCGCGTTCAAAAAAAATCTTTTGGCGATTATTGCCCCGATTGTAGAGGTGGTAGTACTGCCCTGGTGTAAAGGCTACTTTGCGACGCGGCATCTTCGGCAGAGGAACGATCGACTAGGCTTAAGGTTCCCGCCAGAAACCGGGTTTCCTCGGCAAGGCTTTGACAAAGCCGATCGCCCTAAAGAAACCCGGTTTCTGGCGCAGCCGGCCTAAAATGAGTTTGCAGATTCCTCGAAGCCTTATGCTCCCTTCCAACACCCTGCGCCGCGTTCATCACATTGCCCTCAACGTGCGCGATATGGCTGCTTCTAAGCAGTTTTATGGCGAGCTGCTGGGCCTGCATGAGCTGACCGGCGACGAAGTGCCCAAAACGCTCGTCAACCTCGTCGCGCAGGGCAAGGTTGCCAACTTTGTCACCCCCGATGGCACCGTGCTCGACCTTTTCTACGAGCCCAACCTTTCGCCGCCCGCTGACGACCCTACGCAGCAGTTCACCCGCGCCAGCCACCTTGCCTTTGACATTGCGCCCGAGCAGTTCGATCAGGCAGTGGACGTGCTCAAGCAGAATCAGGTCAAACTCGATCACGGCCCGGTCACTCGCCCCACCGGACGCGGCATCTATTTCTATGACCCAGACGGCTTTTTAATCGAAATCCGCTGCGACCCGCTGCGCTAACGTTGCCGGCACTACCCAGCCGAGCGTCGCGGCGCGCAGCAGCATAAAGCAGGCCATCGCTAGCCATAGCAGATGCGGCGAGCTGAGCCAGTAGGCCGCGATCGCACCTGGCAAAAACCCGATAGCGCTGGCCAACAGGGTTGAATTGCGCAGCACCCGCCCAGCGGTAAGTCCTAAAAAGTAGCCATCCAGCATAAAGGCAATGCCCCCGAAGCCGAGCACCGGCAGCAGCCAAGCCGTGTATTGCGCGATCGGGGTCAAAATCTCGGCATGGTTGGTGAGCAGACCAAACAGCGATCGCGGCCACAGCCCAAATGCGATCGCAAAGGCCAGCCCAAAAAACAGGCTCAGCCCGCCTGCTAGCTTGAGCAGCGATCGCAGCCGCGCCACCTGCCCCTGCAGCTGTCCGGCATAGCTCTCGGTCGCAAAGGCAAATCCGTCAATGAAGTAAGAGGCCAGCAGCACCACCTGCAGCAGCAGCGTATTGATCGCCAGAATATCGGTTCCCAATCCAGAGCTGATGTTGGTAAATAGCGCAAAGCTGATCACCAGCGCAAACGTGCGCACCAAAATGTGACCATTCAACCCGAACAGGCTGCGCAGCGCTGAGGTTTCCCACAGCTCGGGCCAGGGGGTGGGCCGCCAGTCTTTTAGCATCCAGCTGAGCCCCACTAGCAGCATGGCATACTGGCTCAGCGCTGTGGCGAGCCCCGCACCGTAGCTGGCCCAGCCCAGCTGGCGAATAAACCAGTAGTCGAGCAGGATGTTGCCGCCGTTGCTGACCAGCGATAGCACAATCACCGCGCGACCTTGCGATTGCCCAAGAAACCAGCCCAGCAGCGCATAGTTCATTAGCACAGCCGGTGCGCCCCAGATGCGCGCACTGTAGAAGTCTCGTCCGGCGGCCAGCACGTCTGGTGCGGCCTGCAGCAGCGCAAACCCCAGCTCTCGTAGCGGCCACTGCAGCAGCAAAATCAGCAGCCCTAAGCCTAACCCCAGCAGCAGACTGCGGCCACCGACGCGCCAAATCTCATCGGGGTCAGCGCGTCCGACGGCTTGGGCCGTCAGCCCGGTGGTAGCCATGCGCAAAAAGCCAAAGCTCCAAAACACCACGTTAAAAATGATGTTGGCCAGCGCTACGCCGCCGAGGTGATGAATGTCAGCGAGGTGCCCTAGAAAAGCCGTATCGATCAGCCCGGCGAGTGGTACCAGCAAATTAGAAATAATGTTGGCGATCGCAAGCCGCATAAACGCCTGCTGCCAGGCATGGCGTTCGGATATTCTGACGTCTTCCTGCAAAAGGGGCAACTTCCGTATAAATTACAGATAAATCTGGGCAACCTGCCTAGTTAAGGTCAAGCAGCCGCCATCTCAAGGTCAGCTATCGGCGCTTCTGCGCTCGTATTCGTAAGACATCAGCAACTAAAAGGGACCGTCATGAAAACCTTCCGTCGTACATTGACTATCTTAGGCATCACCGCTGCGCTCGGCAGCTTTTCTCTACCGGCCTATGCTCAGGAGACCGACCCAGACGGCGGCGTCATTTTTCTAGAGCCCGATGCTGAGGTTGAGGCTGAGCCGCCTGAAATTATTCTCGATGAGGAAACGGTCGAAGAGCCGGCGCAGACAGCGCCTAGAGCGGCTGAGTTTTATAACCAAGGGGTGGAGCTGTTTAACGAGGGGGACTACGCAGCGGCCATCAATCAGTTTGATGCAGCTCTGAGTATCAATCCGGCCTATGCGGCAGCCTACCTCTTTCGCGGCGCGGCCTACGCTCAGCTCGATGACATCGATGCGGCGCTGGTCAGCTACACTCGCGCGCTTGAGGTCAACCCCAACTATGCGATCGCATCCCTCAGTCGCGGTGTGCTCTACTATGAGCTTGACGACTATCCCCGCGCGCTCGACGACCTCGATCGGGCGATTACGGTTGATCCTGCTTTTGTTGAAGCCTATGTCTATCGCGGCATCATCGAGGCGGAGCTCGGTAATACCGAAGTTGCGCTTGAAGATTTTGATGACGCCGTTCGCTATGGCCCTGACTATGCGCCGGCCTACCTGCACCGGGGCTTAGCGTTTCGCGCACTAGGCAACCTTGAGGCGGCAATCATTGACTTCACGGCTGCCACCGAGCGTCAGGATGACTACGCGGCGGCCTACCTCAATCGGGGTGAAACTTACTATCAGCTAGGCGCAAACCGACGGGCGCTTGACGATCTGAATACGGCTGTGCGGCTTGAAGATGACAATATCGAGGCGCATTACAACCGCAGCTTTGTACTGACGGCGCTGGGCCGCTTCAATGGAGCCGTAGACGATCTGAACCAGGTGATTGAGATTGATCCAACCTATATCGATGCTTACCTGGCGCGCGGTACGCTCTATGCTGAGACGGGCAACTACCCGGCTGCAATCAGTGACTTTGGTAAAGCCTTGCAGCTTAACCCGGATTCGGCTGAGGCTTACAACCGTCGCGCCAATGCGCGTTTGCTGGCCGCCGATGAAAGGGGTGCGATCGCAGACTACACGGCAGCGATCAATGTCAATCCGAGCTACGCGCCTGCCCACAAAGGCCGAGGCGATGCCTATGCCATTCTGGGTGACCTGCCCAGCGCGCTGTCTGACTACACCACAGCGGTTGAGATTGATTCGGACTACATGGCTGCCTATGCCGCTCGGGGGCGCGCTCGCTATGAGAGTGGCGATGCGTCAGGGGCCTACGAAGATTTCTCGCGCGTTATCGTTAGCGATTCGCTTAACCCGGATGTCTACTACTATCGCGGTATCACGCTAGTGAGCTTGGGCGATATCGCAGCGGCGCGCAGCGACTTGACAAAGGCGGGTGACCTCTACCTTGAGGTGGGCGAGCCGGATGGCTATCGAACTGTGATTGATGTGCTCAGTCGTCTATAGGCAGCCTCAGAGGCTAGTCGCTTAGGGCGCGGCTGCGGCTGCGCCATTTTTGTCTTTGCGAGAGAATACAAAAGCGAGGCGATTGAGGATTTCAGAATTTGAATTTTAGAGGGCGGATTGGGCGATGGCTGCGGCTTGGCTTATTGATTGGGCTGCTGGTGAGCGGCTGGGCGTTGGACATGCCGGCTGAGGCGGCGACGCTGGCTTCGCTGCATACGTATCATGAGCGGCCAGGGCAGACGACGGTGAGATCGCGGCTGAGTTTGCGCGATCGCGCGGATAAGGCTTGGCAGACGATTCTGTTCAAACGCTATCAGGGAGAAGGGCTCGAAGGCGTCTATCTGCGGCTGGTTGGGTTTCCAGGGCTGGTGGAGCTAGCGCCGCAGTCGCCTATCAAGGTGCTGACTGGCACGGGGCTGCAGTGGCAGGCTGCTGCTCAGCTCGATCCGCAGACGCAAGCGCTGCCCAGCAATGCCGCGCAGTACGACTTCCAGGCTGTGATGGCTGAGCTGACTGGCGACATTCCGTTAGAGATTGAGGTGCCGCTCAGAGGACAGCGCCATGCCACGATTGTTGTGCCGCCCTATGTGGTGCATGAGTGGCGATCGCTGATGTCGCAGACGGCTGACTAAGTCAAATGTTTGCCGCGAACGCTGCGCCAGCAGGTCAAAATGCCTAAGACAATTGACAAGATAAACAGCGTATAGCCAGCACTGAGATACTGTGCCGATAGCTCAAGCGCCTTTTCTGGTGTGACCAGCTGCCGCAGCAGCCACCAGGGTCGTAAGCTTCTACCGGTCGAAAACATAATCCCGCCGGCCATCGCTCCGGCCCAGCAGCCTAACGAGAGTACGCCCGCCAGCAAGGTATAGCCCGCCAGCCGCCAAGCTACTTTTAATCGCTTCTGCATAGACAGCTCCCACAGCTTGCCCATCGCCCCAACAAACAGCAGCAAGTAGCCAGTCACCACCGGCACCATCACACTGACCGCCTGAAAAATCAAATCAACGGTGTGAGGAGCATCGCTATTCATGAGCGGAAGTGATTCATAGAAGTTTTAGTCAGATAGATGTTCACTTAGCAGAGTTTTGATCAAGGCTCGAGAGATGCGAAAGTTGGTATTTTGCAGACGGTTAACTACCGCTGCAATATCAATCAGCTTTTGCGATGCGGCAGCGTCTAAGATACCGATGACACCGATGGTTCTTAACCCTGCTTGTATGGCCGCTCGTCGCCCTAGCCGCTCGTCCATAATCAGAAAATCCGCTTGCTGCTCTTGCGCTAGCGTAATAGCGGCCTGCTCGCCAAAATCTAGTTTCGCCAATGCTGGGCTAATTTCGGTTTTGACTGTTTCGATGGTCAGCCACATAGGCGGAGTCTGTATCCAAAGCTGTAGTTGATCAGGTGCGCCTGAAGCTTGCAGCTCATACTGCACAGCTGCTGGGATCATTATTTGACCATAAAGTGTCGGCAACAGCTCTATTTGATCAATTAGCCACAGGTAGTGGATGGGGGATGTGTCAGCAACGACAATCATCTGTAAGTCAGAATTTATTTGATTTTGTCAGTGCTTTTCTTCTCCGCTAGCTGTATTATTGCTCTGGCCAAACTGTGAAATACCTAGCTGCTTTAGCGTTTCTCGGTCCTGCTCTAAGTCTAAAGAGTCATAGAGCAGATCCGCATTGTTCGCTTTTAGAAAAGCATCGACCGCCCAGCGCGATGGCAAATCTAGAATGCGTCCAACTTCTGCATGGGTAATCTGCTCGGTCTGATACGCCCGAACAACTAAAGCTTCCAAAATCTGACGAGATAGCTGCTGCTGACTACAGTCGAAGTGCTGAGCTAGCTCATCAGGAATGTCGACAGTAATTTGCATCAGACATCGCTCTCAAAATATTTCTATTATGACGCTATAGGCTGCAGCAGTGCGAAACGAGGGCTACTCTGTGGTCTCACCTGCATGATAGGAGCTGCGCACGAGCGGTCCCGAGCGAACGTGCGAAAAGCCGAGGTCGCGGGCTATCTGCCCGAGCTGCTCAAATTCTTCGGGCGTCCAATATCGCTGCACAGGCAGGTGCGCTAGCGAGGGGCGCATGTACTGACCAAGGGTGATGCGATCGCACTCCACAGCACGCAAATCCTGCATGGCCTCGATCAGCTCTGAGAGTGTTTCACCATGCCCGACCATCAGCCCCGATTTGGTGGGAATCGTCGGATCGCAGGCTTTAACTAAGCGCAATACGTCGAGCGATCTCGCATATTTGGCACCGCGCCGGACCGGACTCTGCAGACGTTTGACGGTTTCAATATTGTGATTAAAGCAGGCGGGTTGTGCCTGCACCACTGTTTCAATCCGCTGCTGCTGAGCTCGATGAGGGTTCTCAGGCCCTCCCCAAAAGTCAGGGGTTAGCACCTCAATCTGCGTCACTGGGCTAACGGCGCGAATCGCTGCCATCGTCTGGGCAAACCAGCCCGCGCCCTGATCGGGTAAGTCGTCGCGCGCCACTGAGGTGAGCACCACGTACTTTAGCCCCAATAGCTGCACTGATTCGGCAACTTTCTGCGGCTCTTGCGGGTCTAGCGGCATCGGCGCATGACCTTTATCAACCTGGCAGAAGGCGCAGGCGCGCGTGCAGGTAGGCCCCATCAATAGAAAGGTGGCGGTTTTATTGGCATAGCACTCGCCGCGATTGGGGCAGCGACCTTCCTCGCAGATGGTATGAATCTGCCGCTGCTTAATAATTTTTTGGACGGTGGAAAGCTCGCTGGCCCGACCAATCGGGCGGCGCAGCCAGTCGGGTAGCTGAACAATATCAGGTCGCGAAGACTGAGCTGTCATACTAAATTGAAAGAAACTAGAGCAATTTTTCTAGGTCTAGGATAAACTGCCATGTGGAGTCAGTATATTCTCTGATACTGAGCTAAGTTGCCCATCGGTTAATCAGTTGATAATCAGCTGAGCCGAGCTGGGTATCTTTATATCTGGGTGCCCTGGCCGATCGCTAGCGCTAGCCGACATCCAAAAGCAGCCTAAAATCGCCATCTAGAGGAGTCAGTTGTGGCAAGTCATAAGATTTTGGTCATTGACGACAGTCGAGTTATCCGGATGCGAGTCAGAGACATGTTGCCCAAGGGTAACTTCGAGGTCGTCGAAGCCACCGACGGCGTCGAGGGGATGGAGGCTATTCGTCAACAGCGCCCTAATCTGATTATGCTGGACTTCTTGCTACCTCGCATGAGCGGTTGGGAAGTTTTTCAAGAGATTCAGTCGCAGCCCGATCTGCAAAAGATTCCGCTGGTGCTGATGTCGGGTCGCCGTGAGGAAGTGGCCGAAAAGATCTCTGAGCCGTTTGAATATTTTGAGTTTATTCAAAAGCCGTTTGAGCAAAAGGAGCTGATTGAAGCGATTAAAGCGGCGATGGTGAAGGCGCGTAAAGCGCGTCCGATGGCGACAACGGCTAGCCCGGCTGCGCCCGCAGCTAGCAATGGGGCCTCAGCAGCAGAAGTTGAGGCGCTCAAGAAGCAGGTGGCCATGCTGCAAAAAGAAGTGGTGGCGCTCAAGTCGCAAACGGCGAAAATTTTGGCCTTTATCAAGCAAAAGCTGCGATAGTGGCAGCTTAGCTGGCAGTTAATCTAGCTCCCGTCGCCCCTCTAGTGCTCGGGCCAGCGTCACTTCATCGGCATATTCTAGGTCACCGCCCATTGGCAGCCCGAAGGCAATTCGGGTGACGCGGGTAAAAGGCTTGAGCAGCTGCCCAACGTAGAGGGTGGTGGTGTCGCCTTCAATGCTGGGGCTGATGGCTAAGATGACTTCTTGAATGTCTTCTTTATTGACCCGGTGGACGAGCTGGCCAATATTGAGCTGCTCGGGGCCAATGCCGTCCATCGGGGAAATCAGGCCGCCGAGTACGTGGTATCTGCCTTTGTATTCGCGCGTCTTTTCTAGCGCAATCACGTCGCGCGAGTCGGCGACGACGCACAGGGTTTGCTGATCGCGGCTGGTAGAGCGGCAGACCTCGCACACCGGTTCGGCTGAGAGGTGAAAGCAGATCGAGCACAGCCCTACCTGCTGCTTGGCTTCCATTAGGGCCTGGGCTAGCGATCTCGCTTCTGACTCGGGCCGCTTGATCACATGGAGCGCTAGCCGCTGTGCCGTTTTGGGGCCAACGCCGGGCAGCCGCTGGAATTCTTCAATCAGTTTGGCTAGAGGACGAGTGTAGATAGCGGGGCTCCTGGTTGAAGCTGCCGCTGTGAGAGCAACAAAATCACAGCGCAGCAATATGCCCTAAAAGTTTATCGCAGCGGCTAAGGCTGCGGGGGCTTCTCAGGAGGGGTGATTTCCTCACTTCTGCCGCGCACGGGCGGCAGCTTTTCAACTAGGCCCATCTCAAAGGCAGTATCGGGCAGCTCGCCGGCTAAATACTTGCCAGGCTCGAACAGCCGCCCGGGCGTAAAGCAGAGCTGACGCAGCTCAACCACTTCGGTTTCGGCAAACATTTCGCGCGAAAGTCGACGTTCTAGCGGCATCGTTTTAGACCTCCTTACTCATCTACCTGCCAAAGTTCTTTGGTAAAGTCTTCATCGAGAATGCGCTTGGGTCGCACCATCACGATCACTCGGCCTAGCAGCGGCGTTGCGGGGGCCTGCTCAAACCACTGCATCGTCAGCTGACCCTCGGCATCGCAGACAAAGTAGCTAGAATCATTCCAGTCGCGCTGGGCGCGGTCAACGATCAGCAGCACCGTTTCAGCCGATGCATCCTCGGGCGTGTGCGGCAGCGCTTTGAACTGAGCCAGCAGCCCCACCGGATCTTCTGCTTGCAAAATGACCTGCCAACCGGGTACTGGTGCCCAGGCTCCCTCCCCGGCAAAGTGAACCACGCCGAAAGGTTCTTCGGGCAGCGTTACCGGCACGGCTTTGAACGCTGCCGTGGCGAGCGGCCATTCTCCTGCCACTGGGATAATGCAGGGCAGGTCTGCTTCGGTCTCTAGGCGAAACAGCGGCAGGCGCGGGGCAGGCTTAGCTTTGACCACTGAAAAGTCGGTCAGCAGCTTTTCAATCTGGGCGCGGCCGCTCTCGCTGTGCACATAGCGCAGCGCCTGGGCAATCAGCCGCGATCGCGACTGCAGATCGCTCTGCTGCCGGGCTAAGCCCCAATAGTGGTAAGCAATTGCATCACCGGGGTGCTGGCTGAAGTGGGCCGGCGGCTCGCTGCGATACGAATATTCTTTGAGCGGTTTGACGATTTCTTTGACCTGTTCAGAGTCGAGCCCGTGCTGGTGAATGAACTCAGCGGCGGCGGCGCGATCGGTCTGCGATAGAAGCCGCAGCTCATAGAGCGAGTCGCTGCCGCGCTGCTCGTAGTGCGATCGCACGGGCTCGCTGACGCCGACTGCCAGCATCGACTGATAGACCTGAGCAGCGACGATGATTTGATTCTGCTGGATCGGCTCAAAGCCGGTTTCTTCAAAAATTTTTTGAGGTGAGAGGCCCGCTTTCTGCAAGGTTTGACAGGCCTGACCCCAGTCTACCCAGCTGCCTTGCTTACGCCGCAGCTGCAGCAGCAGCGCGTCTTGATTGGGCTGATTGGCCGGCTGATTGTCATTGCCAGCGTTATCGGCTTCACCCGCAGGCGATGTCATATGAGTCAATCCTTTTTATCCTTTGATTGCATCTTGTTTGACTCTATCGCGATTCGGAAAAGGCTGTGCGATCGCTGCAAGATAATGTAGCCAAAGCGCTACTCGGAGAAATTCAGGCGGTAAGGGTTGACGCGCGTTTCTGCTCACGCGATGATAGACCAATCACGTTCGGGGCTATAGCTCAGCTGGTAGAGCACCTCAATGGCATTGAGGGGGTCAGCGGTTCGAGTCCGCTTAGCTCCATAGGGTTAGTTTTATTAGAGTCAGTTCTAGAGAATTCGCGTCAGAGCCTGCATAGGGTTCAGATCGCCCGTTTTGGAGTCAGCTTTTTGACGGCTTAAGTTGATCCATGTTGGCGACCAGGAAAGTTTACTGGCAGCTCGGGAAAGTTAATTATGTGCGCTTTGTGAGGAATTCGTTGAAGAAACGATAGCTGCCCCCTGATCGACGGGTGAACCTGAGAAGATATACGTAGAGTACGGTTGCGCAGTCTATAAAATTGAGCACTTAACAATTGAGCCTTTTAATGTTGACTAGACAAGCTGCGCAGCTCATTATCGGGCATCTGCTATTCGTCTCGGGTGACGAGCTGATTTCAATCACGCTCAGGAGACACGCCACCATTGTTACTAGCTTCTCATGAAATCGATTCTCTACCTGCGGCTGATTCAATCGCTGCACAGGTGCAAACCGGCTAAAGGCTTTACGCTAATTGAGCTCTTGGTTGTCATCGTTGTTTTAGGTATCCTCAGCGCGATCGCGCTGCCCTCTTTTTTGGCTCAAGCAAGTAAGGCCAAGCAGGCCGAAGGGCGCACCTATGTGGGTGCTATGAATCGGGCACAGCAGGCCTATTACTTAGAAAATGGTCGCTTTGCCAACAATTTAGACCTGCTAGGGACGGGGCTTAGCAGCCAGACAAAGTATTACGACTATACGATTGCCACCAACAGCGCCAATCTCAACTATGTGATCAACCTGGCAAATCCTAGGGCAGGTGCCAATGCGCTCAAGGCCTACTATGGCCCTACTAAGATTGGCCCGAATGAGTCTGCTGCGATCGCAACGCTCACCGCGCTTTGTGAATCGCGTACGCCAGGGACCGTGGGCGCTGCTGGTCTAAACTACGGCGCGTTTCGGCTGGGCGTTGAAGGCAGCCCTACCTGCGACAATAGCATTGCCAAGTCGGTTAGGTAAGCTGTCTGCGCAGGGAAAATGGCCTAGCCAATTAGGCTGCTGTCGTCTTCAACCGGCGGCAGCAGCAGCTCGCTCGTCGCCAGCGCATTCAAGGCTAAATCGCTCTGAGCGCGCGTGAAGTAGGTAACCGGGTCGAGGCCAATGGCTCGCCGTAAGTGCTCAATGGCCCAGTCAAGCTGGCCGAGCATCGCGTAGCAGCGAGCCTGGTTATAGAAGGCAAAGGGCTGATCGGGCTCAATGCCTAAGGCTTTGTCGTAGGCTTCGATAGCCATTTCATACTCATCTAGATGCTGTAGCGACCAGCCCATGGCTAGCCAGCCCTGCGAGCTGTAAGCCTGCTGCTTGAGCGAGGCAACGAAGCTATCGCGCGCTTCTGCGTAGCGCTTTAGCTCTAGTAAAGCCAGGCCGCGCTGATACCAGAAAGGCGACTGCAGCGGTGCTAGCTCAACGGCCTGGTCAAAGCTATCGAGGGCGGCCTCTAGCTGACCCAGCGATTTGAGGGTACAGGCTTTGTAGTACCAGCTCCAGGCGTTAGCCGGCTCTAGCGCGATCGCTTGAATGAACGCATCTAAGGCTTCTGTGTGCTGCTGCTGCTGCAGTAGCAGCTTGCCTAGGCTAAACCAGACCTCGGCATCACTTGCCTGAGCTGCGAGCGCCGTCCGAAAGCTTTCAGCCGCTTCAAGCAAGCGGCTGAAAGA
>JAAHIA010000350.1 GCA_010671975.1 Leptolyngbya sp. SIO4C1
CCTAAAGAATACTACCAGTGATTCGATAAGTTTGATCTTGGAAGATCTGTATACATTCATAACCAAAAGTTATCAATAATCGTATCTTTTGTTCATATTTATCTAAGAAGGGTTGACTAAATTACCCTTTTGCACTTTGCCAATCAAAGTTTTCAGCCTCTTCCGACTTAGTTTTGCAGTCTATCAACTTAACCCAAATGGGTTTGACCTGAAACGATTGGTGGCTGAGCAAAAATTAGGTAGCTCAGCATCTGCAAATATCCAGCCCTCATTTTGGCAGCAATCCTTCTATCTGCTTTTTCTCTAATGAATTCTTAATACGCTGTAGCTGTTGGCAAGAGCGCCGTCGGTAAGAAAGCCGATAGGCGGCTGCTTGGCTATGATGCTTGGCTATGATGATTGGCTATGATGCTTGGCTAAATTGAGTGCCAAAGTGGGTAAGTTGTTTGCATATCCTGCAAAACCAGGCTATATTTCCGGGCATCAAATTAGCCTACTGGTTCAAACAGGCTGGTATTATCAGGGCTCAAATGCTGCCGCATCCTCAAAAACAGCAGGCGTTAGCGCGGTTAGCTCGGCAGGGATGTTTAGGGTACGTAGCCAAGAGGAATAGTTTACTGTGACTCGCTCGACATTAATTCGGTTAATCGTAAGCGCTGCAGCTATGGGCGTCTGGGTTCAAACCGCAGCTGCTCAAGAAACTAACAACACGCCGGTTTACAGCGAGCCGCCGCCGCGAGTAGAGCCTTTGCCCTCTGAGCGGCCCTATCAGCCCAATCCGCTCAGTCAGGATTTTCAGGTAGGGGCGCTGCAGGAGGACTTCACCGGTAATCTATGGGTAGGGTCACATCAGGGGCTAGCGAAAATTAATCCGCAGACCGGTCGGGTGTGGATTCGCGTGAACGTGCCCAATCGCTTTATTGATGCGATGGTGCAAGACCGCGTTGGTCGCATTTGGGTGGGTACTTATGAAGGGCTCGTGCGCGTTGACCCGCGCGTAAATGAAATTACGGCTCAGAACTTTCGCCTACCTTCTAATCGCGTCTTAGACCTCGCCATTGATACGCGCGGTTTTTTGTGGGTTGGTACCGATCGCGGTTTGGCCATGCTCAGTCCCGATCGCGGCCTGCTGATGACCACGCTGCAAGATTTACCCGGCATCAGCGCTAACGCGCTAGCCGTGTCGCCCAACGGTACGCTCTGGGTGGGGACGTTAACCGGGCTAGTCGGTGTGAATACGGCCAGCGGCTATCCTAACGATCGGGTGCTAGATCTGCCGGGACAGTCGGTGCAAACGCTGGCAGTGGGGCCGCGCGGCAATCTGTGGGTAGGGACGGCTAACGGGCTGCTGGTGGTGGATAGCGTCACTGGACAGCTGCTGCGCTCAGTGACGACCCTGCGCGATCGCAGCGTCACCGCGATCGCGTTCGACAGCAGCGAGAGCCTGTGGGTTGGCACTGAATCAGGTCTTCTTAAGCTCAATCCCTACAGCGGTGCCCTGGTCGGCATGGTGCCCAACCTGCCTTCTGGGCACGTGCTCTCCATCGAGCCTGACACTGGCAATAAGGTTTGGGTCGGTACGACCGAGGGGCTCGCTTGGATCAGCCTCACCACCGGCTTAGCCACGCCGCACAGCGGATTCACCAGTCCCGTAGGACGGCAATGAATCTAGTAAGGCAAGATGTCTAGCGCTGCTGACGCGATTTCAGCCAAGTGTCAATCTACCTTTGCTAGGCTGACAGTAGACCGGCTTGAGGCAAGTCAGATGGCAATTACGATTTCTCGGTTGGCACGGTGGAAGCAAGAGGGTCGCGTCATCGCGATGCTGACCGCCTGGGACTATCTGTCAGCGCAGCTGGTGGACGCAGCGGGCGCAGACATCATCTTAGTAGGTGACTCGCTGGCAATGCCGGTTCTAGGCTATGACACCACGGTACCGGTCACGCTAGAGGAAATGCTGCACCATGCTAGGGCAGTGCGGCGCGGGGTCAAAAATGCGCTGGTCGTCTTTGACCTGCCCTTTTTAAGCTATCAGGCCAGCACCGCTGCAGCCATTCAGTCAGCGGGGCGAGCGCTCAAAGAGGCGGGCGCTCAGGCTGTCAAGCTAGAAGGCGGATACGAGGCGATCACGGCAACGGTGCGAGCGCTGACGCAGGCTGGCATCCCGGTGATGGGGCACGTGGGCATGACGCCGCAGTCAGTCAACCAGTTTGGCGGCTTTCGGCAGCAGGGCAAGACGCCTGAGAGCAGCGATCGCATCTTTAAAGAAGCCATTGCGCTAGAAAAATCAGGGGCTTTTGCCATCGTGCTTGAGCATATCCCAGCTGAGCTAGCTCAGGAGATTTCGACCGCGCTCAGCATTCCGACCATTGGCATTGGCGCTGGACCGCACTGCAACGGGCAGGTCTTAGTTACCTCCGACCTGTGGGGACTGTCGGCCTGGCAGCCGCCCTTTGCCAAAAAATATCTCAACCTGCGCGAGCAAGCGATTACGGCCGCTCAGCAGTTCTGCGATCAGGTGAGAGACCAGCAGTTTCCTTAAGTCGAGCGGCAGCGCTCTGCATAAGCCGCGCTCAAGCACGCGGGCCTACACATGTAGGCCTAACACCTAAAAAATAGTAGGCCCCGCCTGTAGCAGACGGGGCCTATATGTTTCGTATAAGGGGCTTTTAGTTTTCTATAGGAAGTTCGAATATGCTTATCGTAAACGCGGCTAGGGCTAACCTGTGCGGCGCAGATCACAAGCAACCTGTGCGATGCCGCACAGGCAGTCTCTGCCAATCGCTGCAGCTGATGACTGCCCGGCGTTTAAGCCGAGAAAAGCTTCACCGACGCTTAAGGATGAAAGCCAACAATTACAGCTAAGCTGTCTACAGTGAGGTGTTCACATTTTGTAACGAGCTTAGTAGATCTGTATGACTGCAACTTCTATCAAAGTGCAATACGACATTAAAGATACACAGCTAGCAGCGTCAGGCAAGCAGCGAATTGAGTGGGCCGGTCGGGAAATGCCCGTGCTGGCCCAAATTCGCGATCGCTTTGCCGAAGAAAAGCCGCTAGCGGGCATTCGGCTGGCTGCCTGCTGCCATGTGACGACCGAGACTGCAAATCTCGCGATCGCGCTCAAGGCAGGCGGGGCCGATGCTGTGCTCATTGCTAGCAATCCACTGTCTACTCAAGACGATGTCGCAGCTAGCCTGGTCGTCGATCACGGCATTCCGGTCTATGCCATCAAGGGCGAAGACAACGATACCTACCATCGCCACGTGCAGACTGCGCTAGACCACCGGCCTAACATCATCATCGACGATGGCAGCGACGTGGTAGCCACCCTGATTAAAGAGCGCCAAGAGCAGCTGAGCGAAATCATCGGTACGACGGAAGAAACCACGACTGGTATCGTGCGGCTGCGCGCCATGTTTAAAGATGGCGTGCTGAGCTTCCCAGCCATGAACGTCAACGATGCCGAAACCAAACACTTCTTTGACAACCGCTATGGCACCGGCCAGTCAACGCTCGATGGAATAATCCGAGCAACGAATGTGCTGCTCGCTGGCAAGGCGGTTGTGGTTGTGGGCTACGGCTGGTGCGCTAAGGGCGTGGCGATGCGAGCTCGCGGCCTCGGCGCTAACGTCATTGTCACCGAAATTAATCCGGTCAAAGCAATTGAGGCTGCCATGGACGGCTTCCGCGTCATGCCAATGGCCGAAGCAGCGCCGCTAGGCGATTTGTTCGTCACCCTGACTGGCAATAAGCATGTGATTCGCGGCGAGCATTTTGAAGCGATGAAAGACGGGGCGATGGTGTGCAACTCAGGACATTTTGACATTGAAATTGACCTGGTGGCGCTGAAAGAAATGACCTCTGAGGTGCGCACGGTGCGTTCCTTTACCGAAGAGTACAAGCTCAAAAGCGGCAAGTCGGTGATTGTTCTAGGCGAAGGTCGCTTGATCAATCTAGCAGCGGCTGAAGGTCACCCCAGCGCGGTCATGGATATGAGCTTTGCTAACCAGGCACTCGCCTGCGAATATTTGGTGAAGCACCAGGGATCGCTAGCGCCGGGTCTGCATTCCATTCCCACCGAAGTCGATCAGGAAATTGCCAGCCTGAAGCTAAAAGCAATGGGCATCGGGATTGATACCTTAACGGCTGAACAGCAGATTTACATGAACTCTTGGACAGTGGGCACCTAGCCGGCTGGCTTTGGCTCAGCCTGATCGGTTAGGTTAGACGCGGTTAAGCGAAAGGGAGTCGGGAAGCACCGCTGCCCGATGCCTCATCCTTACCGCGTCTTACCCAAAGTTTCGATTGCGTAAATCGATTTTGTGACTTAAATCCTATACAAACTCCTATGGCCAAACTATCGACAGAGCTACAGCGTCACTTTATAGATGAGATCGACCAGCTATCGCCAGCCGCCCCAGAAGTCAATGACCGTCCGCTTTATCTGCGAGAACGGGCGGTCACGCTAGACGAGATTCTGGCTTTAGCGGGTGAGCGCACCTTTGGTTTTTTATTTGTACTGCTGGCGCTGCCGTCAGCGCTGCCGGTGCCGGCCCCCGGATACTCTGTTCCCTTCGGTATCGTTATGCTGCTGCTGGCGCTACAGCTAATTCGCGGCGCTGAGCAGCCCTGGCTACCGCAAAAATGGCGCGAAAAGGGGTTTGAGCGGACTAAGGTTAAAGGCGTTGTGAAAGCGGGCATTCCCTGGCTGCGACGAATCGAAGCCATCTCTCGCCCTAGGCTGACGGCAGTCTGCACCAGCGTGCCGGGCCGCACCGTGATTGGCATTGCGATCGCGCTGATGTCAATTTCAATGATGGTGCCGATTCCAGGCACTAATACGCTGCCAGCCATGGGCATCTTTGTGACCGGATTCGGCCTGCTCGACGACGACGGTGCCATCAGCCTAGGCGGTCTGACCCTCTGTGTGCTAGGCGGGCTGCTGACGTCGCTGATTCTGCTATTTGGCTATGAAACTGTCAAATTCGGCATCGAATGGATTCGGCAGACAGTATTTTAGATAGCATTTGGGGGTCTGGCTGAGTAAGCAAAGGCCAGTGGCGCTACTCGGCAGTCTCTGGCTGAGTCGCTGGCAGCTCAGAAGGAACCGGCTGCTGACTATCTTCTGGCGTCAGCGGCGTCGCAGGAATCTCTACCGGTGCGGCTGGCACCTCTGTACCGGGCGTATCCAGCAGACCGGCGCTAAGGATAACGGTAGAGGCCATAAATAGGACCGTTAATGTCCAGGTTGCTCGGTTCAGCGTGGTTTCAGCACTCTTTGTGCTGGTAAAAAGCTGGGCCTGACCGCCAAGCGCACCTAGGA
>JAAHIA010000351.1 GCA_010671975.1 Leptolyngbya sp. SIO4C1
GTTTTCGGGTCGGCGAGCTCAATTGTGACCGGTGACCCTGGCGTCACGGTTTTCGCAATCACGCCCACATGCGTGTCAATATCGCGGGGCGCAATCAGCAGCCGCTGGGCAACTTTGGCAATGTCAGGATCAAAGGTGGGCATCAGCTGATCGAGGGCTTCGATCATGCTGACCTCGCTGCCAAGAGCCGTGTAGACATCAGAAAATTCTAGGCCAATGTAGCCGCTGCCAATAATCGCCACCCACTGCGGCAGCCAGTCAAGCTTAATGGCTTCGTCACTGGTAAAGACGGTTTTGCCATCGAGCTCGATGCCAGGGGGGACGAAGGGCACCGACCCCGGTGAGAGCATAATGTCCTGAGCGGTGTAGGTCTTTTCCTCGCCGGCTTCGGTGGTGACGGTAACCTTCTGACTGCCGGCCAGCTTGCCCCAGCCCCGAATCGTGTCTACACCCAGGCGCTTTAGGCTGTTGGTCAAATCGCCCTGAATTTTGCTGACCAGGCTGGTGGCATGGTCGGCAATGGCGGCGCGCTCAAACTGCACCCCCCCCACCTGAATGCCAAACGACTTGAGGTGCTGCTGATCGCGCAGCTCGCGAACGCGACCCGAGGCGGCCAGCAGTGCCTTAGAAGGAATACATCCTCGATTGACGCAGGTACCGCCCATGTCGGCTGCTTCGATGATGGCGGTTTTTAGCCCACATTTAACGGCATGAAGCGCTGCGCCGTGACCGCCGACACCGGCGCCGATAATTATCAGGTCATAATCAAAGGATGAGCTCACAGCAGTCTCCTAGATAGTACATATCTCAAGGGGCATCCTACATTCTCAACCAGACAGTGTGAATTCGACAACTGAAATTGCTGAGCGTCTGGATGCCAGCCTGGGTAGAGTACATAGGCAGAGGCGCTAAAGCAACCCAGCTGTGACGAAACGCTATGACCAATGAGAGGAGTGATTGCGGATGAATGAGCAGCAGCGACAGCAACGCCAAGCAGCGGCCGCAGAGTTTATGCGATCGCTAGAGCAGCTCGAGACCCTGCTCGATCAGCCCGCCGCTGAATCGGAGAGCCAAGCTGACTCTAAGCCTGCAGCCAGCCAGCCGCCGCCTGCCACCCCCCCTCAGTCGCCAGCGGCCAACGCTGCTCAAGCCCCTCAGCGCTAATGGGCAGTCGAGCCGCGCTGTCGCCGGGCCTCATACAGCAGCAGCGCGGCCGCGATCGCCACGTTAAGCGATTCAACCCCAGCCGCCAGCGGAATCTTCACCTGATGGGTTGCCAGCGCCATCAGCTCGGCTGAGAGGCCAGCCCCTTCATTGCCCAGTAGAAATACCGTAGGTAGCCGCAGGTCTAGCGCCCAGTAGTCTAGCGCCGCTACGGGGGTGGTTGCGACAATTTGGATGGACTGCTGGCGCAGCTGCTGTAGCGCCTCAGGCAGCGCCTCGGGCACGATTAGCGGCAGCCGAAACCACTGCCCAGCAGAGGCTCTCAGCGTTTTAGGATGATCGGCATCAGCACTGTCCTGGCTGAGCCAGAGCCCGTCTGCCCCAGCGGCGGCGGCCGCACGAATAATGGTGCCAACGTTGCCCGGGTCTTGCAGCTGCTCTAGAGCGACTCCCAGCGAGACTGTCTCGGGCGGCGGCAGCTGTCGGCGAGGCGCGATCGCAATCACCCCGTCTGGATTAACCGTTGTGCTCATTGCCGCTAGCACCTCAGCTGACACCAGGCGATAAGCCGACGCCCGCTGCTCAATCTGAAGCCAAAGATTAGCGTGGCGCGCTTGCCAAACAGGCGTGCAGCACACGGTCTGCAGCGGATAGCTGACCGCACAGGCCTCCTGTAGCAAATGCGTTCCCTCGAGTAGAAAAAGCCCTTGTCGATGTCGATCTTTGGTCCGATGCAGCTTGCGTATTTGCTTGACTAGCGGATTTTGTAAGCTGGTAATTAAAGCTGACTGCATGAGCGAAGTCCGTGGCTCTTAGCAAGACGGCGGCAGAGGGGAGCTCGTGGCCAATGCAAATCACAGTTGCATTACCTATTCGCTAAATATTTAAATTTCTTAGCATTTAGGACCACTCATATAAAGAAGTCTAAATTACTGCCGGGTCATGACAGCGCCGCGAGCGGCTGTCAGCAGACAGATCACCCGGTCGTATCTGCTGCTGTTGGCTTTAGCTCATCGTATGCGGAACCCGGGACTTGAACCCGGAAGTCCTTGCGAACACTAGAACCTGAATCTAGCGCGTCTACCAATTCCGCCAGTTCCGCTGGCGCCCCCTATTGGGGCTGCGATTGATAATCATCCTTCAGCGAGGGAATTAAGTCAACTGGTTTTCCAAAAAAAGTAGGTTTCGCTGCTGGAGCAGATTTCCGTCGCGCGACGGAAAAAGGTTTGTAAAGTTGTTAGGAATTTCAAAGTTTCGGGTAGAATCAACACCTAAATTACGCTTTTCGTGATTAAAGAATTTCGTTCAGCTGGAGGACACTCCTATCATTTCCCTCGACAGTGCTAATACCGCATCCTCATCTGAGCCACAGCCGTCTGTCATCGAGATTTACGGCAATGCCTCCCTCAGTGGCCATGTCCCCGTAAGCGGTGCTAAGAACTCGGCTTTAGTTGTGATGGCAGGCGCGCTGCTATGCTCGCAAGACTGCCGCATCCGCAATATTCCCTCACTTGTCGATGTGTATCGTATGGGCCAGGTGCTCTCTGCGCTTGGGGTCAAGCTTGAGCACAAGGGCAATACAGTAGAGGTGGACGCCAGCCAGCTCAGCCACTCGCGCGCGCCCTATGAAATAGTCAGCAAGCTCAGGGCCAGCTTTTTTGTGATTGGGCCGCTGCTGGCGCGCCTAGGCGTTGCTCGAGTACCGCTGCCGGGCGGCTGCGCCATTGGCGATCGGCCAGTTGAGCTGCACATTCGCGGGCTGCAGGCACTCGGGGCTTCGGTGCACGTCGATCACGGCATTGTGCATGCGCATGTGCCCGGCACGCGCGGCAAGCTCAAAGGGGCCAAGATCTATTTGGACTATCCCAGCGTTGGCGCTACCGAAACGCTGATGATGGCAGCGACGCTGGCTGAGGGTGAAACCATCATTGAGAATGCGGCTCAAGAGCCTGAAGTCACTGACCTTGCCAACTTCTGTCGAGCCATGGGCGCTCGCATTCGCGGTGCGGGTACCAACACAATTACGATTGCCGGCGTGCCCAGCCTGCATTCCACCGACTACGGCATTATCCCCGATCGGATCGAAGCCGGGACTTTTCTGATTGCTGGGGCAATCACGCGCTCTGAGCTTAGCCTTTCGCCCATTCTGCCTGACCACCTCACGCCGCTGATTTCTAAGCTGAGGGAGGCAGGCTCGGAGGTCAGAGCAGAGGGACACAACACGCTGCGGCTGGTGCCAGGCGATCGCATTTTGCCTACCGATATTCAGACCCGACCGCATCCGGGGTTCCCGACCGACATGCAGGCGCAGTTTATGGCGCTCATGACGCTGGCTGAGGGCAATAGCATGATCACGGAGACGGTGTTTGAAAACCGCCTGCAGCACGTGGCCGAATTCAATCGTTTGGGGGCCGATATTCGGGTCAAGGGCGACTGCGCTATTGTGCGCGGCGTACCCTGTCTGTCGGGGGCACCCGTGATGGCAACCGACCTGCGAGCCGCCGCCGCCTTAATCGTGGCTGGCTTGGCCGCCAGCGGTAAGACAACGCTGCACGGTCTGCATCATCTCGATCGCGGCTATGAGAACATTGAAGACAAGCTGCGCTCGGTTGGCGCGCAGCTGAAGCGAGTGCCGCTGCATGAGGCAGATAGCGTGCTAGCCCCTGCTGCCATTTCAGCCTGATAGCGACTAGACTGCTAGCCGCACGGCTGCCTGTTCTCGCTATACTGACCGTAGAATGAGCGCCGCAAGGCTAGCAGAAATATGACTTCAAAGACAGTGCTGACGGGCCTGCGGGCCAACCACTTCCGGCATCCGCTCGACCTGCAGGCAACCCAGTCGCTGCAGCAGCTGCCAGGGCTAGATGTGGCAATTCGCAGCCTGCTAGGGCCGGTGGCCGAGCAGTTTTTTCAGCTCGAAAACATTGCCTCAAGCGTGCTGGTTGGGCCTCGCCAGCTGCCTGAAATTCACGCGCTGCTAACAGAAGCCTGTCAGGTCTTAGATATAGAGCCGCCGCAGCTCTATGTGAAACAGCATCCGATGCCGAACGCCTACACGTTTGCCATGCGCGGTCGGCAGCCGTTTATTGTGGTGCATACCTCGCTGATCGATCTGCTGACGCCGGCCGAGATACAGGCGGTGATTGGCCATGAGCTCGGTCATCTCAAATGTGATCACAGCGTCTATCTGACCTTAGCTAATATCATCACGCTGGCAGCTAGTCAGCTGCCGCTAGGCGGCGTGCTCGTGCAAAGCCTGCAGTCACAAATTCTAGAATGGGTACGCTGCGCCGAATTTACCTGCGATCGCGCCGCGCTGCTCGTCACTCAAAACGCTCGGGTGGTGGCCTCGGTGCTGATGAAGCTAGCGGGTGGGTCGCCGGCACTGGCTCCGCAGCTCAACCTGGATGCCTTCATTGAGCAGGCAAGATCTTATGACTCTATTAGCAATACGCAGCTAGGCGAGCTGATGAAGCAGATGCGCACCAGCGAGCTGACGCATCCGGTACCGGTGCTGCGCGCCAAGGAAATTGACCGCTGGGCCAGCACGCAGGACTATCAAAGACTGTTGCAAAGCTCACCGATTCAGTATAATGATGAAGCCACGGGCGGATGGCGAAATTGGTAGACGCACCACACTCAAAATGTGGCGGCCTTTGGTCATGCGAGTTCGAGTCTCGCTCTGCCCATCTCACTGCTTCACGAAGCAGTGATTAGAGTGCTTAGCTAGAGCACCTAACTAGAGCAATTTATACTTGGCGAAATATCTGAATTCCGTAGCTGTAACGCCTAGCGCAGCGGGAGTTTAACCGCGTGACTGGGCAGTCTAAACCTGTACGAGTTATCCATGCCGGTAGCGGCACCGAGGGTTAGATTGGCCAACACGTTTCAGCTCGGAAGCAGTCCTCAGACGACAGCCACGGCTTATCACATCTACTTACGCACCCACGAAGCTGGCCTGTTTGGTCAGACAGGGCTGGCTCAGACAGGAGACACACCGCTGCTGAACGCCGTGGGACAGATTGCAGCAGATGAGTGGCTGCGGACTGCTCAGGCTTATCAAAATATCCGGTTGGACCGCTGGCGGGTGCTGCCAGACGGCATTCGCGCCGTGGTGATTGTAGACAGTCGACAAGATAATCA
>JAAHIA010000352.1 GCA_010671975.1 Leptolyngbya sp. SIO4C1
GTAAGAAATGACCGGTGTGCCGCTGACGTTGGCCTCAATCGGCACCAGCCCATAGTCTTCTAGCGCAGCAACAATGACCGCTTTTGCCCGCGACATGAGACTTCTGCGCTCGTCGTCGCTGACGTGGCCAAGAAATGAAATATTGGGCAGCGCCATGGCTTCTAGTCTTGCCCTTTCTGGGCCATCGCCCGTAATCAGCAGCGGCCATCCTAGCCAGTTAAAAGCTTCGACGATGACGTCTATTCGCTTATACCCAAGCAGACGAGACGATACTAGGTAAAAATCATCTTTTTGGTCGGAAAATTCAAACCGGCTGGCATCGATTGGATAGTTGACCGTAATCGCAGGTCGCTTGTATGTTTGCTGAATCCGCTCAGCCACGGTGGTTGAGTTGGAAATATAGAGATCTGGCTTTTGGGCGTGATCGAGATCAATCTGCCGCAGCTTGCGGAAAATGACCTGAATGATGGGCAGCAGCGCTCGATAGTCTTTGTACTGATCGATATAGGTGCGCGTATCCCAGAGGAAGCGCGTGATGTTGTGACAAAAGCAGATGTGAAACGCATCTGAGCGCTTGACGACGGCCTTAGCAAAGCTGGTCGTGCTGCTAATAATCAGGTCATACTGCTGCAGATCTAGCGCCTCAAAGGCTGAAAAATAGAAGGGGGCCAGCAGTCGGAAATATTGACTCGCGCCTGGAATTGACTGTAGTCGCGTGGTGTGGACCTGCCGATTGTCAACGTCAATTGTGTTTTGCGGGTTGTATAACGAAGTATAGATATCGGCTTCAGGAAATTTTTTGCAAAGCAGCTCAAATACCCGCTCTGCGCCACCTTTTTGGGTGAGATAATCGTGAACTAAAGCAACCTTCATATGCAAACTTATCCTTTGAGGATGAGATAGCGCATCGCGACAGTGAATAACTTCATTAGGACTATAAAAATTAGTAGCCTTGAAGCCTAAATCACTTACTTATACAAGCGTTTAACTCTATATCAGCAATATATTCCAATCTAAGTTTGAAAGAAGGCTAAACCGTACAAAAAAGCGCTTGGATAGACAAAATATCTTTTGATTTCCAAGACTGTAGTGCTGAACACAGTTGGAAGCCTGCCGGTTTTAGGCTAATGAATGATGGGTTTCTATCTGATTAAATACGCCGAGTTTTGTGTGAGTAAACGCACAGTTTAACCAAGTATTTAATGTCAGATATCTGTTTGCTGTAACCCTACAGCCCAAACAGCCGTAAAATTCCAAAGGCGTCTCGCACCGGTGAGAGAACGGTGCCGACCGTGTCGCTGATCCGAGCTAGGCCAGAGCGCTGCACAATCACGGTGTCATTAGGGCGCAGAGGCGGGTTCATCTCATCATTGATGCCCTGGGTAAAGTCAATTTCGATCGCTCGCTGCGAGACGGTGCCGTTAGGATTAAGGCGAACTAGGTTAACGGTGCCTCTTCTAGCGCGGTTGTTGAAGCCGCCAGCGGCGAGTATGGCTTGGTTGAGAGGCGTGTTGGGGGGAACCACAATGCTGCCGGGGGCTTCTACCTCACCCACGACGTTGACGGAAATCTGGTCAGGCGAAAAGCTGGCAGTGGCAAGCTCGGCAATCTCGTCAGGATTGAGCGCTGTTGCGGTGGGAATGAGGATGCGATCGCCATCCTGCAGCCGCAGGTCTTCTTCTAAATCTCCGGCCTGTAGCAGATCCCAAAGGTTAATGGCCACAGTTTGAGACGACCTTTGACCGCGCAGCGCTGATAGATTGCCGGGGGGCAGACGGCGCTGGACCTGAATCTGGCGAATATCGGCTGACTGAGTGATGCCGCCGGCCAATTCAATCACCTGCGTTAGAGTAGGCAGCTCTGGTGAGGTGGCATCCGCATCGTCGTCAATGCCGAGGCGATAGGTGCCGGGGCGATTCACTTCGCCTGCGATCGCAATCTGCAGCGGCCGCGTCTTGAGGACGCTCAGCGTCACGTATGGACGTCTGACATACTGCATGAGCTGCTGCTCAACCTGGGTTGCTGCCTGCTGTATCGAGAGCCCCTCAACTGCTACCGGTCCTGCGACTGGTAGATTCAAAACGCCGCCAGACAGCACGCGAAATTCGCCGCTATAGTCAGGAATATTAAAGACATCTACGCGCAGATAGTCACCGACGCCTAGCAAATAGTCTTCTTGAATGAAAGCCTCAGGAGCCTCGGTCTGAAGCGGCTCAAGCAGCCGCGGCTGGGTGGGGAGAGCCTCGGTCTCTGCAAGGTCGGGCAGCGCTGTCGCGGGCTTGAGGTCGAGGAAGCCGGTGAGCAGCACCGCTGTGCTCAAACCTAGCATGAGTTTGATCGACCACCGCTTATCCACTGCTTCTAAGGCAGTCGAAACTTGATTACGCATCATTTTGGCAAAAAACTGGAGTACCTATCGGCTTATAGTTGCTAAAAAGGACTGAGTCAGGGAGCAATCACAGTCGGGCGCAACACCTAGGCGTTTGAAATTTAGGCGTTTGAAGTTTAGGCGTTTGAAATTTAGACAGCGAGTTTGCTGGGGATATCGCCATTTAGGTAAACATTGCTGCAATCGGCAACCTAGTCAGGCACTGTCTAAGCTCTAAGCCTAAGCAAACGCTGTCCAAACAAAGCTTCAGCAAACGGTGGAAACACACGGGGGGTCCTAAGCTTAACACCCTTATGTAAACAATGTCGGGTAAACACACTGTTGGTAGATACGCGAATCGGGAGATTTGCATACGCGTTCTCAGCACATGATGACATCACACTATTCTGGAATGACCAATCTTTTCTGGAAAAAACACAGAAACCACCCGCTTCTTCATTAAGCCTTCATTAAGTCTTTAAAGGAGTTTGCGAGATCTCCCGGTAGTCAGTCCTATTTTTTACCAGAGTTTCTACTAAAGTTAGCCGCTATGCCCATAGACCTAGCTCGCTTCTACAAAGCTGCGAATCCAAGCCGTCCGCTTAAGATCGTACAGGCCGAAGATCGGCAGTATTACATTGACTTTTCTTCGGTGCGCGGCGGCGACATTGTGCAGGAGTTAGAGCGCACCATTGCGCGACTGTCGCCCGGCGATCCGACCACGCAGCTGTTTACCGGGCATATTGGCTGCGGCAAGTCCACCGAGCTGTTTCGGCTAAAGGCAGGGCTAGAGGGTCAGGGCTTTCACGTGGTCTATTTTGAATCGGATCGCGATTTGGAAATGGCCGATGTCGACATCAGCGACATCTTACTGATGGTGGCCCATCAGGTCAGCGAAAGCTTAGAAAAGACGGGCATTCGGCTGCAGCCAGCGGCGCTAGAAAAGCTGTTCCGCAACCTGACAGAAACGCTGCAGACGCCGATGGAAATTTCGGATGTGAGCTTTTCAGTCGGGATCGCGGCGATCACGGCTCGGGCCAAAGAAAGTCCGGAGCTGAGAAGCCAGATGCGGCAGTATCTAGAGCCTAGAACCAAAGGCATCACCGATGCGATCAATAGCGATCTGCTGGGGCCTGCGATCGCGGCGCTCCAAGCCCGAGGTAAAAAGGGCCTAGTGGTGATTGTCGACAATCTTGATCGGATCGATCCGGTCGAGCGGGCCAACGGCCGCACCCAGTCAGAATATCTTTTTGTCGATCGCGGCGAGCAGCTAAAGCGGCTCAACTGCCACCTGGTCTATACGATTCCGCTGGCGCTGATTTTCTCTGACGATCTGCCGCGCCTGGCCAATCGCTTTGGCATTGCGCCGAAGCTGCTGCCGATGGTGCCCGTGGAGACGCGCACGGGGGAAGTGGCTCCGCAGGGGCTGGCTCTGCTGCAGCAGATGGTACTGGCGCGAGCTTTTCCCAAACTTAACTACAATGAGCGCATCGATCGGATTGACGACATCTTTGAAACCCCTGAGACGCTGGTGCGGCTGTGCAATATCAGCGGCGGCCACATGCGCAACCTGATGCGGCTGCTCTACGGCTGTCTGCAAAAGCAGGATCCGCCGTTTCAGCAGGCAACGCTAGAGGCCGTGATTCGCGACGAGCGCGACGCGCTGATGGCGCTGATTGATGAAGCCGAATGGCAGCTGCTCTTTGAGGCGGTGCGACAGCCCGATGTTCAGGGCAACGAAGCTTATAACCTGCTGCTGCGCAGCCTATTTCTCTATGAATACCGCGATCGCGCCGGTCGCTGGTTTGCGCTCAACCCGGTGCTCAAAGAAACGCGCCGATTTGCGGCCTGGCAGGCGGCGCAGTCATCGGCAGCACAAGGCCGGCCTCAATGAGAATAGGCGCTGGCATGTATCGCCATTCGTTGAGTCGCGCTACCAAAGCGCGACTTTTGCAAATAAGCGGTCAGGCTCTCGATAAAGCGGTTGCTGAGCTGATGAGGATTTTGATCTTCCTGCTTAGCAAGGCGCGTTTCCATCGTTTCGACCGGTAATAGCGCACCGACCAAAGGCACTTCGCGGGCGAGCCCAGCATAAATGAGACGCAACGCCATTTTCTGTAGCGCCAGTAGTGAAATGCCTAGCTGCGGCGCTAGCTGCACCAGCGGCTGTTGGCCATCAACTAGATGTAAAAGCTGTTTTTCTATTTGGCTAAGCCGCAGCTGGGGAGGATTATGACTCAGTTTGAGCCCCGATTGACCACTCGGCAGCTTATCTTGAAAGGCGTGCCAATCTTTGAGTACTCGCAGCGCCGGCAGCGTTGCTGCAGTGGCTTGTATGCTCAAACCCGTCATTTCTAAATAGGGCGACAGCGCTAGCTCAACAAATCTAAACTGACCTTGTGAGAGCTGGAAGAGACTGAGCATTTGCTGCATGACCTGAATTGAAAATAGGGCGCTAAGCTGTCGGGGCTGTAAAACGCCGCAGGTTGACAAATAGCTGCCTAGGGGAACCTGAGCTGGGCAGTAGCGCACGATTTTAGGAATCTCTCTTAGAGAGAGCTGATGACGCTGCTGCAAGATTGTCAACAAGCCTAACCCATCTAGCCGGTTAGCCATGGTGATGATGCGCCCTGCCCGAAACCAAATGAAGTAGGTTTGATTGGCAGAGGACACGTATCGCAGCTGCTTGATATTGATGGCTTCAAACGACTGAATCGAAAGTCGACCAGTCTTTTGACCGTCTTGCAGGAATTTAAGCAGCTCAGGCAGCGAAAATTGGGATAAATCGCCTTGAATAGCCATGATTGGTAAGCGTTAAGGAACAGGTGATAAAGACCCATTGGGGGCACGGGTCAAGTGTGAGAAAACGGGCTGTGAACGGCTAGCGGAGGGGGTTATAAAATTGAGAGATGATGTTGGGAAGAGGACAAGTGT
>JAAHIA010000353.1 GCA_010671975.1 Leptolyngbya sp. SIO4C1
TCACGTAGGCCATCATCGTTGTTGCTTTACTATGTGGTGGATCTCAACCCGTTTAAGCAGGGGCGCTATATGGGCGGCAACCATCTACCGATTTATTCGCCCGACAAGCTACTGGAGGATCAGCCTGACTATGTGCTAATTCTGGCTTGGAATTTTGCCACTGAGATCATGCAGCAGCAGTCTGCCTATCAGCAAAAAGGCGGTCGATTTATTGTGCCAATTCCTGACCCCAAGCTTGTTTAGATAGCTTGTTTAGCTGACGATGTGTTGCTGACCTACCTGAAAACCTTACTGAGAATTTAGCCGTGGTTCAACAACTTTTAAAGAGCCCAGACGAGTTTCAGCTGACGCCCTGTGCTGATTACGACTGCCCTAACTGTGGCCATCAGGGGCTCTCAATTTTCTACGAAGTTGAGCAGGTGCCGGTGCACAGCTGCTTGATGCTGTCTTCTGTAGAAGAGGCGCAGGAATTTCCAAAAGGCGATGTGATACTCGGCTTTTGCGATCGCTGCGGCTTTGTGACCAATGTTGAATTTGACTCAAAGTGGTCGGCCTATGCGCCCAACTATGAAGATCAGCAAAGCTTTTCGCCAACCTTTAATCAGTTTGCTAAGGATCTAGCAGAAACGCTAATTGAAAAATACGACCTGCATAATAAGTCTATTGTCGAGATTGGCTGTAGTAAGGGCGACTTTCTGCTGCTGCTGTGCGAGCTGGGCAACAACTCAGGCGTCGGCATTGATCCGTCCGCCGTGCCGGGGCGAGTCAAGAGCGAGGCAGCGCAGCGCGTCACGTTCATTCAAGACTACTACTCTGAAAAATATGCAGACGCTGTCGGCGACTTTATCTGCTGTCGCCACACGCTAGAGCATATTAAACCTACGGCTGACTTTATCAGCACCCTGCGGCGCTCGATTGGCGATCGCTTAGAGACGGTCGTGGTCTTCGAAATTCCAGACAATACGCGCGTACTGAAGGACCTAGCGTTTGAGGATATCTACTACGAACATGCGTCGTACTTTACGCCGGGGTCACTGGCGCGGCTGTTTCGCGGCTGCGGCTTTGCAGTCACCGATCTATATCGCGCCTATGGCGACCAGTATCTGCTAATTGAGGCGCGTCCAGTAGAAACGCCATCTACCCAGATTCATCCGCTAGAAGAGAGCGTTGCTGAGGTGGCAGCCGATGTTCGCCACTTTGCCACACAGGTGCAGCACAAGCTCAGTCGCTGGAAAGCGCATCTGGAAACTTTGGCGCGTGAGAACAAGCGCGTCGTCGTCTGGGGCTCGGGGTCAAAATGTGTCTCGTTTTTGACAACGCTGGACACAGTCGACAAAATTCAGTACGTGGTTGATATCAACCCGCACCGCCACGGCAAGTTCATTCCTGGGGTGGGCAAGCAAATTAGGTCGCCTGAGTTTCTTAAAACTTATCAGCCCGATCAGGTGATTGTGATGAATGAGATTTACTGCCCTGAAATTCAGGCCATGCTGGTGCAGATGGGTGTCTCGACTGAAATTGTTGCGCTTTAGTTTTAAGCTATGACACAGCCGCCGCGCGTGAGTATTGGCTTTCCGGTTTACAACGGTGAGACCTATTTAGAAGAAGCGCTAGACGCTTTGCTTAATCAGACCTTTACTGACTTTGAGCTGATTATTTCAGACAATGCTTCTAGCGATCGCACAGAAGCAATCTGCCGAGACTATGCCAGCCGCGATGCGCGCATTCGCTACTATCGCAATGCTGAGAATCTGGGGGCTGCGCCCAACTACAATCGCACCTTTGGGCTCGCCACCGGCGAGTATTTTAAGTGGGCAGCGGATGACGACCGCTGCGAGCCGACCCTGTTAGCGCGCTGTGTTGACCGGCTCGATCAGCATCCGGCAGCGGTCTTGGCCTATCCGCGCACGGTGTTTACTAAACCCGATGGTCGCAAGTGGTGGACAGCTAAAGTCGCTCCTAGGCTCGCAGCTGAGACGCCTCACCAGCGGTTTGAAGCCGCGATCGCAAATTTCTGGTGTGTTGAAGTGTTTGGTCTGATTCGCCGCGAGCAGCTAGCAAAAACTTCACTCATTGCCTCCTACTACGGTTCCGACAAGCTGCTGCTAGCGCAGCTGAGCCTACTGGGGCCGCTGCTGCTAGTCGATGAGCCTTTATTCTATCGGCGCTGTCACGCCAATCAGTCGAGTCGGCTATCGCACGAGGAACGAGAAATTTGGATCGACAGCCAGGCCGCTAAGCGCTCTAAGCTATGGCGACCGCGCAACTCGGTTGAGCTATTTAAGTCAGTGCTGCGGCTGCCGCTAAGCTGGCCCGAGCGACTGCGCTGCCTCGGCGTTCTCTGGCAAAAGCTATTAAGCAATCTGCCGCAAACGCTAGCCCATCGCCTGCAGCCGCGCGTTCCCACGAAGGTTTAATCTGCTGGGGTTGAATATGCTGGTTGATGCTGCCTGTCCCGTTTGCCAAACTCAAAAGCGCGCGCTATTTTTTGAGCTATTAGCAGTACCGATCTACTGCAATCTGCTCTGGCCAACTCGGGCGCAGGCGCAGACCTGCCCTCGGGGAGATATTCAGCTAGCCTTTTGCGATTGCTGCGGCCTGATTAGCAACGTTGCCTTTGATGCCGATCAGCTGGGCTATTCTCAAGCCTATGAAAACTCGCTGCACTACTCGCCCCGCTTTCAAGCCTACGCCGATGCGCTGGCGCAGCGACTGGTGACGCAATATGCGCTATACGACAAAGCGATTGTTGAAGTGGGCTGTGGCAAAGGCGACTTTTTAATGTCACTGTGTCAGCTCGGTAACAATCGCGGCACCGGCTTTGACAACAGCTACGTACCGCGCCCAGAGCACGCCGTGCTGCAGAATCGCGTCAGCTTCGTGCAAGACTTTTATTCGGCCAGATATGCTGACTGTCCTGCCGACTTTGTCTGCTGTCGCCAGGTGCTTGAGCATGTCTTAGACCCGGCGGAGCTGCTGCTGCCCGTGCGGCAGGCGGCAGGTGAGAGTACGGTCTTTTTTGAGGTTCCCAATGCGCTGCACACTTTCCAGAACTTGGCGATTTGGGACATCATCTATGAGCACTGCACCTACTTTACGCCCAGCTCGCTGCGCTATGCCTTCTGGCGCAACGGCTATCACGTGCAGGCAGTCACCGAAGAGTTTGGCGGTCAGTTTTTAGGACTGGTGGCGCAGCCGACGAGCGATGCGATCGCGGCCATGCCTCCTGCTCTGAGCGAGCTGCCGGCGCTGCTGGCTAACTTTAAGGCCACCTTTGAGCAAACAATTCAAACCTGGCAGCAGGAGATTGCGGCGCTGCGCGAGGCGGGCAAACGCGCTGTGATTTGGGGCGCAGGCTCAAAAGGCGTGACCTTCTTAAATTTGCTCAACCTGCAAGACGAGATTGACTACGCTGTGGATATCAACCCGCGCAAGCAGGGCAAATACGTCGCTGGTACCGGCCAGCAAATTGTGCCCCCCGATCAAATGGCCGACTATCGGCCAGACGTGGTGATTGTGATGAACCCGCTCTATCAGGCCGAGATTGCGCAGACGCTCGCAGACATGGGCCTGAAGCCGGATTTATGGTGTGTGTAAGCCTAAGCCCGCTCGGCTAGCTCCAGCCATCGCTCCGTCGCCTGATCAATGGCCTCGCTGAGGTCGGCCAGCTGCTGCGACAGCGTCTGCATTTCGCTATAGTCACTGGGCGGGCTGTCGTACAGGCGCGTTTCTAGCTCAGCCTTCTCTGTCTCTAGATGTGGAATCTTCTCCTCCAGCGTCTCATACTCTCGCTTTTCTTTGTAAGACAGCTTCTTGGGTTTCTTCCCCTCCCCGCGCTTCCCCGGCTCCGCTTCTCCCCTACTTTGCGTCTCTACTGCGGTCGTCTTCTCTGCTGCCTCAGCCAATGCTGCCTTTTCTTCCGCTTCTTTCTTCTCTAGATAAAATGAATAGTTGCCCGGATACTCTCGCAGTACGCCTTGCCCTTCAAAAGCAAAGACTTTATCCACCACCCGATCGAGAAAGTAGCGATCGTGAGAGACCACCAGCACGCAGCCGTTAAAGTCTTCTAAGTAGTCTTCTAGCACGCCCAGCGTTTGCACATCGAGGTCGTTGGTCGGCTCGTCAAGAATTAGCACGTTGGGTGCGCCCATTAGCACCCGCAGCAGGAATAGCCGTCGTTTCTCTCCGCCTGAGAGCTTATGAATCGGCGCATATTGCTGATTGGGCGGAAACAAAAAGCGCTCTAGCATCTGCGACGCGGTAATCACGCTGCCGTCGACGGTTTTGACTAGCTCCGCCACGTCTTTGAGATAGTCAATCACCCGCTGATTTTCATTGATCAACACATCTTCTGAATACTGATCGAAATAGCCAATATGAATCGTGGTGCCAATCTCAACCGTGCCGCTATCCGGCGTTTCTTGACCCGTGATGATGTTCATCAGCGTTGACTTACCGGCGCCATTCGGGCCAATGATGCCCACCCGGTCTTCAGGATTGAACGTGTAGGTAAAGTCTTGAATCAGCGTGCGATCGCTATAGCGTTTAGAAATCTCCTCTAGCTCGATCACCTTCTTACCAATGCGGCGACCGGCGGTAGCAATCTCAACCTTGCCATGCGCTTTTTTAAACCCCTGATTCTGCATATCGCGAATCCGATCGATCCGCGCCTTTTGCTTAGTGCTGCGCGCCTTTGCGCCGCGCATCAGCCACTTTAGCTCGCGTCGCAGCACACCCGCATGCTTTTTCTGACTGCTTTCTGCGGCGGCTTCCGCTTCGGCCTTTTTTTCTAGGTAGTAGCTATAGCTGCCCGCGTAGGTATAGAGATCGGCGCGATCAATCTCGATGATCCGCGCGGTGACTCGATCGAGAAAATAGCGATCGTGCGTAATCAGAAAAATCGCGCCGCGATAGCGATTGAGGTAGCTCTGCAGCCACTCAACCGACAGCGCATCTAGATGGTTAGTTGGCTCATCCATCAGCAGCAGGTCAGGCTCTGAGAGCAGGGCGGCTGCGATCGCAATCCGCTTGCGATACCCGCCGGAGAGCGTCCCCACCTTCGCCTCAAAATCCTCGATGCCCAGCTTGCTGAGCACCACCTTGGCATTCGTCTCTAGCTCCCAGGCCCCCGCCGCCTCAATCTGCTCCGACACGCGCGACAGCTTGGCCATCTGCTGATCGAGATCGCCCTCGCCTCGCGCCAGCCGGCTAGAAATCGCCTCATATTCGCGAATCAGCGCCATCTGCTCGCCGCTGTCAGCAAAGACCTGCTCTAG
>JAAHIA010000354.1 GCA_010671975.1 Leptolyngbya sp. SIO4C1
TAGGACGGGCAACTTGAGTACGACCGCGACATCGATCGAAAGGCCCACCTCGCGAAAGCCGAGCGTATTAGTACAGGCTCAGTATCCGCTGATTTACCTAGTCACGTTCGAAGAGGAGCGGGCTGAGCAAACGATTGCCTCCATCGCTCAGCAGAAGCCTCATCGTCGCTTCTACAGCTGGACAGTCACGCACGGCATTGTCGAGTACGGGCAGCCTCGCAACACGCAGCACAACAACACAGTCTCACCAGAAGCCGCCATTGACTGGACCATTCGCCAGCGCGAGGCGGGGATCTACGTCTTCAAAGATCTTCATCCGTTTTTAGAAAATCCTTCAGTGACGCGCTGTCTGCGAGACGCGATCGCCAGCTTTAAAGGCACCCACAAGACGATTGTGCTGATGTCGCCGGTGCAGAGCATTCCAGTTGAGCTGGAGAAGGAAGTGGTGGTGCTAGACTTTGCGCTGCCCAATATGAGCGAGCTCAATCAGGTGCTCTCAGCTGAGCTAGAGCGCTCGCGCCACAACAGCATCACCACCGAAGTGCGCGAGAAGCTGCTCAAAGCGGCCCTGGGTCTCACGCGCGACGAGGCTGAGAAGGTCTATCGCAAGGCGCGCGTTGTTTCTGGCAAGCTGACGGAGAGCGAAGTTGAAATTGTTCTCTCAGAGAAGAAGCAGCTGATTCGCCGCAACGGCATTCTTGAATATATTGAAGAGGACGAGACGCTGGATTCGGTCGGTGGCTTAGAGGAGCTCAAGCACTGGCTGCGGCAGCGCTCAAACGCCTTTACCGAGCGCGCGCGCGAGTATGGGCTGCCGCAGCCGAAAGGCATGATGATCTTGGGCGTACCGGGCTGCGGCAAGTCGCTGATTGCCAAGACTACCGCTCGTCTGTGGGGTCTGCCGCTGCTGCGCCTTGACATTGGTCGGGTGTATGACGGCTCAATGGTAGGGCGCTCAGAGGCCAACTTGCGCAATGCGCTGCGAACGGCTGAGTCCATTTCGCCGGTGATTCTTTTCATCGATGAGATCGATAAGGCCTTTGCCGGCAGTGCCGGGTCGGCTGACTCAGATGGCGGCACCTCCAGCCGCATCTTTGGCTCGTTTCTTACCTGGATGCAGGAGAAAAATTCGCCGGTCTTTGTGATGGCTACCGCTAACCGGGTAGAGCGGCTGCCTAGCGAGTTTCTCCGCAAGGGGCGCTTTGACGAGATTTTCTTCGTCGATTTGCCCAACGAAGAGGAGCGCAAAGAGATTTTCAAAATTCACCTTGGCAAGCGTCGTCGCGATGTCTCGCGGTTTGACTTTGACCAGCTGACGAAAGTTTGCGAAGGGTTTTCTGGTGCAGAAATTGAGCAGGGTTTAATTTCTGCGATGTACGAAGCATTTGCTCAAGGGCGCGAATTCAATCAGCTCGACATTATCGCTGCTATTCGCGCCACGCTACCGCTGTCGAAGACGATGAACGAGCAGGTGACAGCGCTGCGCGACTGGGCACGTCAGCGGGCTCGACCCGCCGCTTCCTCCGTTGCTGAGTATCAGCGGATGGAGTTTTGACACAGGCTTTCTTCGGCGCGATCGCGTCGGAGGGGGGCTAGCCGTTAGCTAGCAGCTTACTCACAGTTCAATCGCCATTCTATAGCGCTTGAATTGATCTTTCGTATCTAACCTCGTTGTCTCTCAATTTCTCTACTGGAGGAAACCAAAATGTCTCACTTTAGCACACTGCGCACCAAGATTACTGACTCCGAAATTCTAACCTCTTCTCTACGCGACCTGGGTATCACCGTCAAGCAAGAAGCTGACGTACGCGGCTATAACGGTCAGCGGGTTCGCGCCGACATCGTAGCTGTTCTAGAGGGCGAGTACGATCTCGGCTGGTCCCGCAATTCGGACGGATCGTTTGATCTGATTGCCGACTTGTGGGGCGTTGCTAAGAAGCACAACCAAACCGAGCTGATCAACTCCATCAACCAGAAGTATGCGGTCAACAAGACCCTATCCGAAGTGAAGCGCCCCGGTCTACAGAACGCGAATGTGAAGCTGGTTCTTCAATAGTTCCCAAACGCGTTCCCACACATTGTGAAGGCTGGTGCTGTTGCACCAGCTTTTTTTTGCCCATCATTTCTAGCCGATGATTCTCATTCAGCGGGAGCGGTTTAAGTTTAATGTGACAATAGATTTGCCGCCTACGCCCCTTCTCCTATTTCTGGCATGAATGTGCTCAGCGTTGATCAAAACGAGTCGATTTGTCGCCTAGTGGTTGCTGCCGGACAGCAGGCCCGTCGAGCTAATGCCGATTCCTTTCAGATTTATGAAAAAGGCTTTCACGACTACGTGACCGACGTCGATCGCAGCCTCGATCGGCAGCTGGCTGACGGCCTGAGCCAGCTGTTTCCAGAAGATGGGGTAATTACTGAAGAAAATGCCGGCACGCGCCGTCAATTTAAGCAGTCATGGCAGCGCCTGTGGCTGATTGATCCGATCGACGGTACTGAAGAATTTATCAACGGCGGCGATGGCTATGCCGTCATGGTCGGGCTGCTCGATCGCTATCAGCCAGCCGCTGGCTGGGTCTATGCGCCCGCGCGCGAAACACTCTACTGGGGCGGCCCCGGCTGGGGGCTGTTTTGCGCCCGCCGGCAGGAGCGACCGCAGCAGCTGCGATCGCGCTGTCCGCAGCCACCAACAGACTACGCCTGCCCAATTTTATTAGGCCATCGCGATCAGCGTCGCTTTGGCGATGCGATCGCCAGCTATCTGCCGATGATGCAGTGCTACTCTCTAGGCAGCTTTGGGCTCAAAGTGCTAGAGGTGGTCGAAGGCAAAGCCGGCGTCTATCTCTACCTCAATGGCCGCGTCAAGCTTTGGGATACGGCCGGTCCGGTTGCGTTGGCCAGAGCTGCCGGACTGATGTGCTGTGATTTAGAAGGACGACCGTTTGAATTTTCACCCGCCATGGTGGAATCAGAAACCCTAGTTCATCAGCAGGCTATTCTAGTTGGCTGGCCAAGCTACATTGAGCCGCTGCTGCCCAAGCTGAGACAGGCCGTGACGGAAGCCAGCAAGCAGGCATGAGTAGCGACTATGCCAGTAGGCTGCCCAGTAGGCTGCTTGACAGCGGCTCTGTTCAGCCAGCCAGACAAGCGAGCCCGCGCTCAGCGGACAGAGATGGGTAGACTAGTCATAACTCCCCAGATAGGCGCGCCATGTCCACATCCCTCTTAAACTCCATGCAGCCTAAGCTGTTTAGTGAACTGTTTCCCCTCTTTAAGGCAGCGAGTCCAAGTATTTTAGAGCAGCTGCTATCGGTTTCTACTCGTCATACCTATCCCGTGGGCCGGACCGTGCTTATGGAGGACTCGTGGGGCAATGCGGTCTATTTTATTGCAGCCGGCTGGGTCAAGGTGCGCCGTCAGGTCGGCGATAGCTACACCACTCTGGCCGTTTTAGGCAGCGGCGATTTTTTCGGCGAGATGGCTATTTTAGACGAATCGCCTCGCTCAACCGACGTGGTGGCCCTTTCCTCTGTTGAGCTGCTGAGCGTACCAGCCAACGCCTTTGTCTCAGCCCTGATCCGAGATACGCAGCTGCACCATCGCATGCTGCAGCTAATGGTACAGCGACTCAGGCAAACCAATCTGCGCTTTCAGCTGCGGCATCAGCCGCCGGCTGTCAAGCTGGCTAACGCGCTGGTCGCTTTAGCTAATGCCTATGGCGATACCACTGTCGACAGCGTTCATATTCTGAATATTGCGCCTGAAGACCTGGCCGCAGTGGCTGATATTTCCAAAGAAGAAGTGGTGAAAATTATGGAAAAGCTCAGTGAGCGCGCCTGGATCAGGGTGGATGCCAGGACACAAACGCTAGGTTTGCCAGGCCTCAAGCAGCTTGAGCAGCTAGCGCAGCGGCTTTAGGTTACAAAGCGTTGCAAAATTCTTGAAAAATTTAGTGACCTCACGGCAAAGCCAGCAGACAGTCTGTAAGGTGGGGTTAGCTCAGTACCTATAGGGAGCAATATGGTTGTGCAGCCACCCCCCCCTCCATCTATTTCACCTCGCCAAATGAACCTGCTGCGAATTGTGCTGGCCTTAGCCTGGGCCGACGGCACGCTCGCTAAAGAAGAAGTTGATGTGATGCTATCCCGCTTTAGCCGTCTGTTTGCTGCCACCGCAGAGCGACAGCAGTATCTCGAGCAGGAGCTGCGGAGCTACCTGGTTCAAGACATTCCTCTGGGCGAACTGGTGCCCAAGCTAGAAACGGTCGCTGAAAAAGAGTTTGTCCTGCGTCTCAGCTATGAGGTGATCAGCGCTAGCGCCCGCACGCCAGACGAAGCGCCAATTAACCAAGAAGAAAGCCGCGTCTACCAGCAGCTAGTGCAGCTGCTAGACCTGCCTACGGAGACGGTGAAGCGCGTTGAGTCAGAGGCTCAGGCAGCGCTGGATGCAAAAGGGCAAAATGTAATAGACCTGCTGGTCTATCAGCTGCGCGACTATCTCGGCTCATAGCATCGAGCTCGCCCCGCCGCACTGGCCGCGTTGCCGCTATTGGCTCATGGCCAGCATGCGCTCGATGGGCTGTCGGGCTGCTTGCTGAATTTCTGGCGGCAGCGTGATCTCAGGTGCTCGATTCTGCATGGCTAGGTACAGCTTCTCCAGCGTGTTTAGCCGCATGTGAGGGCATTCGTTGCAGTTGCAGCTGTTAGTGGGCGGGGCCGGAATAAACAGCTTATGCGGCACCTGCTTCTGCATTTGGTGAATGATGCCGGGCTCAGTCACCACAATAAACTGCTGCGTGCTGCGCTGCTGCACGTACTTAAGCAGCGCCGTGGTTGAGCCGATGTAGCTCGCATGCTGTAGGACAGACGCCTCACATTCTGGATGAGCAATAATCTCAGCCTCGGGATATGCCACTTTGAGCGCTAAAATCTTCTTTTCTGAGAAGGTCTCGTGAACGATGCAGCTGCCCTGCCAGAGCAATAGCTCGCGCCCGGTTTGAGCCATCACATAGCGGCCTAGATTGCGATCTGGAGCAAAGATAATCGGCTGCTCTGCCGGAATCTGCTGAATAATTTTGACTGCATTAGAGCTGGTGCAAATAACATCGCTCATGGCCTTAATTTCGGCCGTGCAGTTGATGTAGGACACTACCTTGTGATCAGGATGCGCCGCTTTGTGATGGCTCAAACCGGGCGCGAGCTATTGCTCTGGCAGGGCAGCTGCATCGTTCACGAGACCTTCTCAGAAAAGAAGATTTTAGCGCTCAAAGTGGC
>JAAHIA010000355.1 GCA_010671975.1 Leptolyngbya sp. SIO4C1
GCCGATCTGTCGCACGAGGTTTGGGGCGAGCAGCTAGCGCAGCTAAAGCCAATTGTGAATGCAGAAAACAGCGACTCGGCCAACCTCGATAACGTCATGGAGCTGCTGGTGCGCTCGGGTCGCACGCCGACGCAGGCGCTGATGATGATGGTGCCAGAAGCCTATCTCAACCAGCCCGATCTGGTGCAATATCCGGAAATTGTCGACTTCTACGAATATTACAGCGGTATTCAAGAAGCCTGGGATGGCCCGGCGCTGATTGTCTTTAGCGATGGTAAGCAGGTTGGGGCCACGCTTGACCGCAACGGCCTGCGTCCGGCTCGCTACGTGATCACCCGCAGCGGCTATTTGGTGGTCTCTTCTGAAGCCGGCGTCGTCGATCTGCCGCTAGGAGATATTGTCGAAAAAGGGCGGCTGGGTCCAGGGCAGATGATTGCCATCGACTTTGAAACCCATGAGATTTTAAAGAACTGGGAAATTAAGCAGCGAGTGGCTCAGGCCCAGCCCTACGGCGACTGGCTGAAGGCCAACCGTCAAGCGATTGAGCCGCAGCTGTTTAACGAAGATAGTCAGCTCGATAAGCCCGCTTTGCTCAAGCAGCAGACGGCCTTTGGCTACACGGCTGAAGACCTGGATATGATCATTCAGGATATGGCGGCACAGGGCAAAGAGCCGACCTACTGCATGGGCGACGACGCGCCGCTGGCCATCCTTTCTGAGAAGCCACACCTGCTCTACAACTATTTCAAGCAGCGGTTTGCTCAGGTCACCAACCCGCCGATTGACCCGCTGCGCGAGCGGCTGGTGATGTCGCTGACCACGCAGCTCGGCGCGCGTGGCAATTTGCTGGATGAGCAGCCAGACTACGCTCGGCTGCTAAAGCTGACCTCGCCTGTACTCAACGACCGAGAGCTGACTCAAATTCGAGAGTCGGGCTTTGAGGTCGCTAATCTGTCGGCGCTGTATGACATTGGCAGCGGCCCGGCGGGTCTCGCTCAGGCAGTCAAGTCGCTGTGCGAACAGGCCGAGCAGGCGGTGCAGGCTGGGGCACAGATTTTAGTGATTAGCGATCGCATCGACGCGGGCGGTGAAGCTGCCTGGGTTTCAGCGGAGCAGACCTACATGCCGCCTTTGCTTGCTGTGGGTGCCGTGCATCATCACCTGCTGAGCCAGGGGCTGCGGATGAAAGCCTCGCTGGTAGTCGATACGGCCCAGTGCTGGAGCACTCACCACTTTGCCTGCCTGATTGGCTACGGCGCTAGCGCCGTTTGTCCCTACTTAGCGCTAGAGAGCGTGCGTCACTGGTGGGCTGACAGCAAAACGCAGAAGTTAATGGAAACCGGCAAGCTGCCGCAGGTGACGCTCAACGGTGCGCAAGAAAACTACCGGAAAGCCGTCAATGCCGGCTTACTAAAGATTCTCTCAAAGATGGGCATCTCGCTGCTGTCTAGCTATCAGGGCGCGCAGATTTTTGAAGCCGTGGGCATTGGCCCGAGCCTGCTGAACCTAGGCTTTAAAGGCAGCGTGTCGCGGCTCGGTGGCCTCAGCGTCGAAGAGCTGGCGCAGGAGACGGTACGCTTCCACAGCAAGGCTTTCCCCGAGCTGACCATCAAAAAGTTAGAAAATATGGGCTTTGTGCAGGCGCGGCCCTCGGGTGAGTATCACATGAACAACCCGCAGATGACCAAGCTGCTGCACAAGGCGCTCGAAACCAAGCAGTATGACCACTACGAGCTATACCAGCAGCAGCTAGAGAATCGACCAATCACGGCGCTGCGCGACCTGCTTGACTTTGAGCCCGATCGCCAGCCGATTGACCTCAGCGAGGTAGAGCCGGTTGAAACCATTATGCAGCGCTTCTGCACCGGCGGCATGTCGCTTGGGGCGCTGTCGCGCGAGGCGCATGAGACGCTAGCGATCGCGATGAACCGGATTGGCGGCAAGTCGAACTCTGGTGAGGGCGGTGAAGACATGGTGCGCTTCAAGGTGCTCAACGATGTCGACGAAGGCGGTCTGTCGGCGACGCTGCCTCACCTGAAGGGGCTGAGGAACGGCGATACGGCCAACTCTGCGATTAAGCAGGTGGCTTCCGGTCGCTTTGGGGTGACACCCGAGTATCTGATTAGCGCCAAGCAGATTGAAATTAAGATGGCTCAGGGCGCTAAGCCCGGCGAAGGGGGACAGCTGCCGGGTAAGAAGGTGAGTTCCTACATTGCTACGCTGCGCCGCTCAAAGCCGGGGGTGACGCTGATTTCACCGCCGCCGCATCACGACATCTATTCGATTGAGGATCTGGCGCAGCTGATTTTTGATCTACATCAGATCAATCCCAAGGCGGGCGTTTCTGTCAAACTGGTGGCCGAAGTTGGCATTGGCACGATTGCTGCCGGCGTTGCTAAGGGCAATGCCGATATTATCCAGATTTCAGGGCATGACGGTGGTACGGGTGCTTCTCCGCTGAGCTCTATCAAGCATGCCGGGCTGCCTTGGGAGCTGGGCCTGAGCGAAGTGCAGCGCGTGCTGCTGCAAAATCAGCTGCGCAATCGCGTCACGCTGCGCGTCGATGGCGGCCTCAAAACCGGCTGGGATGTGATCATGGGCGCGCTGCTTGGCGCGGAAGAATACGGCTTTGGCTCAATCGCCATGATCGCCGAGGGCTGCATTATGGCCCGCGTTTGCCATACCAACAACTGCCCGGTGGGTGTTGCCACCCAGCGTGAGGAGCTGCGCAAGCGGTTTACTGGCATTCCTGAGCATGTGGTCAATTTCTTCTACTTCATTGCGGAGGAAGTACGATCGCTGCTGGCGCGGCTGGGCTACCGCTCGCTAACCGAGATTGTGGGCCGCACCGATCTGCTGAAGCCGCGCTCGGGCCTGACGCTGACTAAGACGCAGTCGCTCAACCTAGCCGCCATCATCAGCCTGCCGGACACGCGCCGCGATCGCAGCTGGCTAGAGCATGAGACAGTGCACAGCAACGGGCCGGTATTGGACGATGAGATTTTGGCCAGAGACGAGGTGGCTCAGGCTATCGAGCAGCAGCGCCGCGTCAGCCAGACCTTTGAGGTGGTCAATACCGACCGCACCGTCGGCGGCCGCATTGCGGGAGCGATTGCTCAAAAGTACGGCAATACTGGCTTCAAAGGACAGCTGAATCTCACCTTTGAGGGCAGCGCCGGTCAGAGCTTTGGTGCGTTTAACCTGCCGGGCATGCAGCTAACGCTGGTAGGTGAAGCCAATGACTACGTTGGTAAAGGCATGCACGGGGGCGAAGTGGTAATTAAGCCGCCCGCCGGTATCCAATATGACCCGTCAGAGAACGTCATCTTGGGCAACACCTGCCTCTATGGTGCAACCGGCGGTACGCTCTACGCGCTGGGTAAAGCCGGCGAGCGCTTTGCCGTGCGCAACTCGCAGGGGCAGGCTGTGATTGAAGGCGCTGGCGATCACTGCTGCGAATATATGACCGGCGGGGTTGTGGCTGTGCTCGGTCACGTCGGTCGCAACGTTGGTGCTGGGATGACCGGCGGCCTGGGCTACTTCCTGGATGAAGCGGGCGATTTCCCCACCCGGGTCAATCCTGAGATTGTCAAGGTGCAGCGCGTCATCACCGAGGCCGGCGCGCAGCAGCTCAAGTCGCTGATTGAGGCGCACGCGGAGCGTACTGGCAGTCAGAAAGCGCAGACTATTTTGGCTAACTGGGAGACCTACCTGCCGAAGTTCTGGCAGGTGGTACCGCCTTCTGAAGCTGAGAGTCCAGCGGCTAGTGCCGAAGCAGCCAAAGTGCCCACTTCGGTCAGCTAGTTCGCGATCGCGCCGCTGAAAGAGCTGCTTTAAAAAGCCCCTGACTGTAGCATGGTCAGGGGCTTTCTAATCGCTAACGGGAGTAGGATGACGCGATCGCAATGGCAGCGCTTGCTAGAAAATGAGGGTAGCTGGCACGGCTCGTTTACACAGCTAGATGCCGGCGGAAAGGTACTCAACGATACGCCCAGCGTGGTCAGTCTGACGCTGCTAGACGATGGCACCATGCGTCAAACCATCCAAAAGCGGCCTGCAGGCGCATCGCCCAGCGAGCAGGTTTTAGAATATCGCACGCTGGGGCGCGGCATTTTGCTGTTTGATGTCGGTGCTTTTTCAAACGGCTCGGTGCAGTGGGGACCCTATTCAGAATTTGGCGCAGAGCTGGGGTTGATTCATCAAGATCGGCGGCTGCGGCTGGTGCAGCTGTTTGACAAGCAAGCGCAGCTGAGCTGTCTAACGCTAATTCGCGAATGGCAAGACAAAATTGGCACTGAGCAGCCGCCCCTACAGATTGCAGCGCTAGTTGGCACCTGGGTTGGTGAAGCCGTGACGGTTTACTCTGACTGGCAGCCCGAGCAAACGCAGGCGACGCGGCTAACGGTTGAGCGCCTGTCCGACAGCCAGATTCGCCAGACGCTGCAGCTGCCGAATGTGCCTCCTATCAGCTCAACCGGCCAAATTCGAGGCAATCAGATTTGGTTCGAGACGGGGACGCAGCCGGTGCAGGTGCTGCTGCTGCCAGACGGCGCTTCCTCAACCTGCCCCAGCCAGATTCAGCCGCGTCAGCCGTTTTTTCTAGAAGCTGGCTGGCTGGTGCGGCCTAAGCTGCGACAGCGAATAATTCGCCGCTACGATGCACAGGGTGCTTGGGTCAGTCTGACGCTGGTGACTGAAGAAAAACTCTGAAATTTAAAGCTCATCGCCGCAAACGCCGCGTATGCCCCAGTTGGCGGGAGGCGATTCAAACAGCGTGATTTCTAGATCCTGTGCTGCAATCGGAGTCGCGGCTGTAATATTGTCATACAGCGAGCGGATCAGCTGTTTTTTAATTGGCGCTGGGCGACCGGTAAACAAGCTAATCTCGAGAATGGTGTAATACTGAGTGCGATCACGCGGAAATAAAAAATCTTCGGCCTCCAGCCAGATAAACCGCTGAAAGCGCTTCTCGCTAAGTACCTGTAGAGAAGACACTAGGCTCTGATGAATTGCATCAGATAGCTGAGTTCGTAACGGCGCGAGCGACTGTTTGAGGCCATAAATTTTAATTTGTGGCATAGCAATTTTCAATGCTGAGGAGAGCTAGATCGCGTCCTGAAAACTCGGCAGTTGGTATGAATAACAATAGCAAACTAAAAATTATTAACTGAGAACACAGTGCTATTGCTGTTTGCAGCT
>JAAHIA010000356.1 GCA_010671975.1 Leptolyngbya sp. SIO4C1
GTTCAGGCCGCTTTTTGCAGGAGCGCTACGGTTCCAAGATTGCCTTTCTAGATGGTTCACCAACCGAGCGGCTCTGTCAGCCAATTGTTGACTATGTGACTGAGCGCGGCGGTGAAGTGCGGCTTAATTCGCCGCTAAAGGAGATTGTTCTCAACCCGGATGGAACCGTTAAGCACTTTGCGATTCGCGGCCTGAACGGCGCACCCGATGATACTTTAACAGCCGACTGCTACGTTTCTGCAATGTCGGTTGATGTGATCAAGGTGCTGGCCCCGCAGCGTTGGAAAGAGATGCCGTTCTTCCAAAAGCTAGAAGGCTTGGAGGGGGTGCCGGTAATCAATTTACATCTGTGGTTTGATCGTAAGCTCACTGATATCGATCAGCTTTTATTTTCACGCTCTGACTTGCTCAGCGTTTATGCCGATATGAGCAACACCTGTCGAGAATACGAAAATCCCGATCGATCGATGCTAGAGCTGGTGCTGGCGCCGGCCAAAGACTGGATTGATCGCTCAGACGAAGATATTATTTCTGCCACGCTGGCTGAACTGAAGCAGCTGTTTCCACAACATTTTGATTCGGATAGCCCAACGCAGCTACTGAAGTATAAAGTGGTTAAGACGCCGCGTTCAGTCTACACGGCTTCGCCAGGTCGTCAGGCATATCGTCCCTCACAGACGACGCCGATTGATAACTTCTATCTAGCGGGCAGCTATACCATGCAGCGCTACCTAGGCAGTATGGAAGGAGCAGTGCTATCGGGCAAACTTGCTGCTCAAGCCATCCTGCGCGATGAAGAGTCCCTTACCCAGACGACGCTGGCTGCTGTTGCCTAGGAGGCATAAATGCTTCAGCTATCCAATTCTTCAACTCTGTCTAGGTTAATCTCTGCCGAAGAGTCTTACGAACGCTGCCGTCAGATTACAGCCAAGTATTCAAAGACCTTCTACATGGGTACGCTGCTCATGCCGGAGGCCAAGCGCCAGGCTATCTGGGCCATCTATGTCTGGTGCCGGCGTACCGATGAGCTGGTCGATGGACCGCAGGGCGCGTTTACCACCGAGAGCACCCTGGCAGATTGGGAAGCGCAGCTAGAGTCTGTTTTTGCAGGCAAGCCGCTGGATGATTTAGACGTGGCCATGGTAGACACGCTATCGCGGTTCCCGCTAGATATTCAACCGTTTCGCGACATGATTGACGGGCAGCGCATGGATTTGCAATGCTCTCGCTACGAGACCTTTGAAGATCTGAAGCTCTACTGCTACCGTGTCGCAGGCACCGTAGGGCTGATGTCCACGCTGGTGATGGGGGTTGACCCAGAATACAACACGGCGCCTTGGAGACGCGATCATCCGCTGCCTAACCCGACTCAGGAGGCCATTGCGCTAGGAATTGCCAATCAGCTCACCAATATTTTGCGCGATGTTGGCGAAGATGCACAGCGCGGCCGCATTTATATCCCGCTGGAAGATTTAGAGCTGTTTAACTACAGTGAAGAAGATTTGCTCAATGGCGTCATCGATGAGCGCTGGCGAGCGCTGATGCGTTTTCAAATTCAGCGAGCACTGAAGTTCTACAGAGAGGCCGAAAAAGGCATCAGCGTACTGAACCCAGATGCAAAATGGCCCGTGTGGTCAGCGCTCATGCTGTATCGCAAAATCTTGGATGTGATTGCGGAAAATCAGTACGACGTTTTTAATCGCAGGGCGTTTGTGCCAACGATTCGTAAGCTGCTGTGTCTGCCGCGTGCGTTTGTGCGCTCTCGCGTTCTGTAAGCTGCTATCGCCAGGGTAAGCATTACAGGACGCAAATGCTAAACAGCGACCGGCAAATACTGCCAGTCGCTGCTAAAAGCTAATTTTAAATCGCTAGCCTGTGACTTGCCCTGAGCTACGAAGCGGTGGTTTGAGTTGCCAATAGCTCCTTTAACTTTTCTAGCTCCTGCGCCCAGCGCGGATCGGGTTGAATAGAGGTCTGGTTAGAGGCAGCAGTAGCGCCGCCCTTACGGCTCTTCTTGCTGTTGCGCCGACCACCACCAGCGTCAGCATCGTCCTCATTCTTGCTGCGCGGTAGAGCCTTTTCAACCTTCAGCGAAGTCTCTTGCAGCTGGTAGCCGTTGTATTTTTCAACTAGGACATCGGCCACTTCATCGCTTTTAACCGTCACAAAGCCAAACCCGCGACATTTGCCAGTTTTGCGATCGGTAATTAGCTTGACAGAGACAACTCCTTCAGACTCTTCTGCAAAAACAGACTCAAACTCCTCGCGCTGCAGCTCTTTGGGCAGGTTACCAACGTATAGACGGACAGACATGAAGACACCTCTAACCTAAACAATATTTCAAAAACGAAGTCCAGTGATTTTTATGAAACCAACCTTGCTAACAATGCTTACTTCAGCGACTGACAAGTCAATGCCTAACAAACAGCCTGCTCATACCCTTGAGGTCTCAGTTTGGATGACAATTAACAACCCCAGCGCTGTCAACGTTTGGGAAAATGCATTCGCACTTTGACGCAAAAGCCAATCAATATTCCTTAACTGCTTGTTGATTATTGAGTAATGACTTCTTCAACAGACGATTACTGCGACGCTATCAAGGCGTAGTCTGGGAAAATTCGGTCACCAGCAACAGTTACTAAGGTATCACGGTAGCCTGAGCCAGACTAGCCTCTAAGGTATATTTTTCGTTAAGTAAAATCGAATTTCTTCGACCATTTGCCTAGAGATTTGTCAAAAAGTAAAACCAGCCCAACCGGGCTGGCAATTTTGCTGTGTTGAGAGTAGGAGAACCCAATACCTAATTGCTATTGCTACATCCATTGCCAGGAGCAGCGCTAGCTGGAAAAAATTAGGTGAACTGGAGCTCTATTAAGAAATGTAACACTTATTGTCAAATGCTGCAATTTTAATTAACGCAGCTTTGAGGGTTGGCTCAGGACGGGCGTCTGCTACGGGCCGCGCAGCAGAATCCATAGGCCGCTTGATAGCGCGATCGCAAGCAGCACCGCCGACCATATCGGATGCCCTGCCTTGAGGGTTTGGCGGTCAACTTGCAGCCGATCGACATCAATCCAAACGATTGGACCGCGCCGGAACCAGCCTGTCAGCGTTGCGGGCTGATTCAGGTGTGGCAGTAGCTTCAGGCTGCCAATAGGGCCTATCGCTGAGAAAAAGTGCAGCTTGATCATTCCGGTTGGCAGCTTTAGGTAGAGATCCTGGCCGAGCCAGTTGCTTAGCCCTGGTTTGCCCGTCAGCTGGCCCGATAGCTGCACGGGCAGACTGTCTAGCGGAATCAGCGCCGGATCTGTGCTCCAGGCGGCTAGCTGCTGCTCGCTGGCGTCAAGCGGCTGGTTGAGATCGGGAAAAAACCGATTAATTCGCAGCAAGATGCCCACCCCTAAGCCTAAGAGAATGGCGCTTTTGAGCACGCTCGGATCGCGATTGAGCCAGGCTAGCAGAACCCAGTTCATCGCCGCTGCCATGGCGCCAAGGCCCCACAGTGCCAGACCAACAGCAGTGCCAATCAGCAGCCCGACCCAGGGGCCGCCTTGATGCAGCAGCCGACGCCATTCCTGCGGACTCAGGGTCTGACGAGTTCGAGGTCGCTGGCTGGCCTCGTCTAGCGTTTGAAAATCTAGCTCAGGCACGAGCTGCCAATAGCGAGCATAGACGCACAGCAGCTGTAGGCGATCGCCCAGCGGTGGATGGGTCTGACTGATTGACAGCCAAGCGCGAAACGGACTGAGCACGTCCCAGCTAAACTGCTGCACTAGCGGGTTAACCGCCACCGGTAGCGGCGCTGCCTGCACCGGCAGCTGCAGGGTCAGGCGCTCGATTAGAGGTAGCCTATGGCCCTGCTCAACCCGAGTCTCAGCCAGAGCAGCCGCCAGTTTACCCAGAGCTCGGACTGCGCCGTTGGGGTTGCCGGTAATTTCAGCAGCGGCGCGATCGCAGTAATAGGTGCGCAGTCGATTCAGCCAGCTGCCGCCTTTCTGCAATAGCCAAAAAATGCCATAGCTCGCTGTCGCAAACGCTCCGGCTGCCAGCTTGACCAGGCGCTGCTGGCGGTTGCCCCAGAGCGCCAGCTGCCAGTAAAGCCAGTGGCAGCTATAGAGTAAAAGGCCATAGAGTGACAGCAGCGGCCAGCTCCAGCGTCGCCACTGGCTCATTTCGTAAGCATAGAGAGCCGCAATCTCATCGGCTTCTAGCTGGTCCAGCAGGCCCTGACTGACCACTAGGCGGGCATATCGAGGCAGCCAGCCGTAGGAAAAGATCAGTGGGACCGAGGTAGGCAGCAGCCACAGCTGCGGAAATGGCCACTGGCGACCGAGGCAGAAGCGCCGCAGTAGCTTAACCGCCTCAGCGCTGTGAGGCGTCAGTGAGCGCGTAGAAAATGACTGCAGCCGCCCTGTTCGCTTGAGCAGCCAGTCCCATAGCCAAGGCGACGCTAGCAGCAAAGCCAGCAGCCCAACTAGCACCGGCCAAGTAACGTCCTGCTCGAAGGCGCGGAGAGTTCTAACTCGCACTGGCAGAATGCTATCGAGCATACGCAAATAGCCGTTAACGCTGCGCAGCGCACCCTGCAGCAAAAACCGCACGGTGCCAAATAGAAAGACGGCCGTGACGATTTGAGCTACCCAAAGCCGCCGCTGCCGAACTTTACCTAGCGACCGACTGGCTGAGAGGCGACCGGCGTAGCGCCAGGCGATCTGATTGACTGCTGGCGGCGATTCGGCTGCCGCTGGCTCGGTTGCCGCTGCAGCAGGAGCAACCGTTGGGCTGTCTAGTTCAGCGGCTGGTTGGCTATTCTCTAGCGGGGCGGTCGGCTGCGAGGTGTTTAGCGCAGGGGGCTCAGCCGCCAGGTTGGCCTGTGAGGCGTTTAGCGCAGAGGCTTCAGGTGCTGGGTCAGCGACGGGCGATCGCGAGCTCGCTGCGGTCTGATTTAAGGTTTCATAGTGAAACAAGGAGGCCGCCTGAAGCTCGGCAGCTGTTTCATTCGACGGGCTCTGAGGCGATGGCTCAGGCAGTGGTTCAATTGGCTGAAATTCACTTGAGTCAGCAGGCGGTGGTTCAATCGGCTGGAATTCACCTGTGTCAGCAGGCAATGGATCAATCGGCTGGAATCCACTTGGGTCAGCAGGCGGCGGCTCAATTGGCTGAAATCCGCTGCTGTCTGTGATTT
>JAAHIA010000357.1 GCA_010671975.1 Leptolyngbya sp. SIO4C1
TAACGCGTACTGGCAAATTGGGGGACTCAGTGACAAACTCGGGGGGGACGAAGCCTATCGGCAGGTCAGGAAACTCATTGCCAAAATCGGTTAGGTGAACATGGGGGACGGGTTCTCCATCTTCAACAGGAGCCGCCGACCAGAAGTTCAATCCCATAGCGCCAATAGGGTTCCCCGCATCATCGAACAGAACCGTAAATTCTCCAATGTTAATGCCATTAGGCTCATCGAAAAAGCCATCTTGCAGAATTTCACTGGTTTGGGTGTCGAAATTAAAGTTGAACTCTGGATAGGCGAGGTGGTTATCCTCAAATTCTTCGATCAGATTGCCTTGCGGATCGTAGAAGGCAATGTCAAAAGCTTCTAAATCGTCACCTCGAACAATTCCGTTTTCATAGGTTTGGGCATCGTCGTAGCTAAATTGCCCCTCAGCGCTGTAACCCAGAATTTGCCCTGTCCATGAAATGCGAAAGGCAGCCGCCTGAACCGGGCCGATGGTTCATAGGCTCAGGGTTGTGCCGATGGCGATCACGAAAGCTCGCTTGTGAACGGGAGAAGCGGCTGACTCACGAAGACTCAACATGAATAAAGCCTCAATTGCTCAATTGGAATGATAATCATTATCATAATATGGGACATGTTGAGCGATTAATATGAACTCCTTGTAAAGTTAGTGTCGGCAAATCAATGCACTACACCAAATCTCCTATGGGTTGGTGCTCGTCGGTGGTTTCAGCCTGGGTCTGGCATCTGTGTTCACGACCCTGGGGTTAGCCGCCGTCTATGGACGCCAGTGGCTCGAAAAAGCCCCCGTTAGTGCTGAAGTGATGCAGCGGCTATCAGTATTGAGCGCTTTCGCTACAGTCGGTATCGGCTTGGGTCTGACAACGGTGGCGTTGATGGATGGGTTTAGGGTGCAGGGTGCCCCTATTCTATGAGCCATAAATCGTGAACCTGAAACCTTGTCCCATTTGCTAGACAAAGAATTTGATAATGATTATCATTCTAATATCTTTAATGATTCGGATAAACCAGCGTGAGCCACCCCCAAACGAATCGGTCCTATGACGTTGTAATCGTTGGTGCCGGAGCGGCAGGCATCGGCTGTGGCGTCGTGCTCAAAGAACTGGGTCTAGAGCACTTGACAATTTTAGAAAGGCACCAGGTCGGAGCTTCCTTTAGCCGCTGGCCTGAGGAGATGAACTTCATCACCCCATCATTCCCCAGCCATGGTTTTGGCCTACTCGACCTGAATGCAGTGACCTTGAAGACTTCGCCTGCGATCGCCTTTCGGCGAGAGCACATCAGCGGCAAGCAGTACGCTCTTTATCTGCAAACCGTTGCCGATCATTTTGAGTTACCGATTCAGACCGAGGTGGATGTGCAAATCGTTGAGCCATTGCCCCAGGGCGGCTTCAAGCTGCATACTCCTGCCGGAGACCTTTGCACTCAGTTCGTGATTTGGGCCGCCGGGGAGTATCAATATCCCCATCTCAATCCCTTTCCGGGAGCAGAGCACTGCATCCACAACGCTCAAATTCGATCGTGGGCGGATCTAGAGGGCGACGAATTCATCATCATCGGCGGCTACGAAAGCGGCATGGATGCCGCTGCTAATCTGATTGCCCTGGGGAAGAAAGTCGGTGTGCTTGATCGCACTGGAGCCTGGGCCGATCCTGACACTGATCCCAGCGTATCCCTATCGCCCTACACCCTGCAGCGTCTGGAATTCGTCTATCGCACAGGTCGTCTAGACATGGTGGGTAACGCCCCCATTGAAGAAGTCAAACCTATCCCCGGTGGCTACGTGGTCTACAGCGAATATCAGAAGTGGATGACAGCCCATCCCCCTATTCTCTGCACCGGTTTCGACACCGGTTTGAAACAGATTGCGCCCCTGTTTGACTGGTCTGAGGGCTATGCCACGCTCACGGAAAATGATGAATCTACCCTCACCCCAGGTCTTTTTGTGAGCGGTCCCTCCGTCCGCCATGGCGACCTAATTTTCTGCTTCATCTACAAATTCCGCCAGCGCTTTGCCGTCATTGCTAATGCAATCGCCCATCGCCTCGACCTCGACCCCAGCCCCCTTGATGCTTACCGCCAGGCCGGACTCTTCCTTGATGACCTCTCCTGCTGCAGCAACGACTGCATTTGTTAGCTGGGAGTCAGGTGCCAGGTGCCAGGAAGGACCCGATACCCGAAACCCGATACCTCACCAACCCATCCAATCATCCACTCTCAACCTATCCCTCATGCCCACTGCCCTGCCTGCCCAACGCACCACCGTAATTGTTGGCAAAGAAAGTACCGGCAAATCCGAACTGGCAGCAGCACTCACGGGGCGCTCGCCTACCAGCACTAACATTCAGGGCTCGACGATCGCCTGCGAGACCTATCAGACCAGAGACGATGCCTTTATCGATACCCCAGGCATTCTCTTTCGCTCCGATACCACCACCACCCGAACCGCTCTAGCGCAACTCCAAGTCCATGACAGGATTTTGTTAGTCGTTAAAGCAACCCACATTGATGGTGACCTAGCGGATTTGCTTCCGCTAGTGGCCGAGAAACAAGGGCTGGTGGTCGTCACCTTCTGGGATAAAGTATTGCCTTCTAACTTCACCCAGCAGGTCTTGGGCCGTTGGGAGCAAACCTTTCGGGTGAGATTTATTCCTGTGGATGCCCGTCATTTAAGCCAGGGGCAACGCCAGCAGATTTTAGAGGGGTTGCAGACTCCAGCCCCTTTCCCCCAGCAATGGCACTCGCTTCCGGTGGGCTGGCGCATCGAGCCCGCGCCCACTTGGTTGGAAAATCCTCGCTGGGGCGGGTTGCTGGCCATCCTATTGTTGCTGTTGCCTGCGGTCATTGCCGTTTGGGTCGCCAATGGCGTCGCGGGTATGCTCGATCCGCTGATACAAACCGAATTAGCTTCTCTGGTCAATGTCCTATCTCAGGCCCCCTCGCTGCTAGAGGCGATTTTGATTGGCCGCTATGGCTTAGTCACGATGGGGCCGCTGTTATTTGTCTGGGCCGTCCCTACGGTGATTTTGTATGCCCTGTTTTTAGGCGCATACAAGGCCAGCGGGTTGGTGGAACGCATTACCGTAGCGCTACATCCACTCCTGAGACCGTTTGGTTTATCCGGGCGAGATTTGGTGCGGGTAATTATGGGGTTTGGCTGCAATGTGCCCGCCGTGATCAGTACTCGCGCCTGTTCCAGTTGTTCTCGGCAAATCTGTGTGAGTGCGATCGCATTTGGTGGTGTCTGTTCCTACCAGTTTGGAGCCACCCTGGGGGTCTTCAGCGCGGCCAATTTGCCCGGTTTGGTGATGCCCTACCTGGGCTACTTGACCCTGACCACCCTGATCTACATCCGCCTGATTGCGCCCCAAGCTGCCCGCTCGATCCACAATACATTGATGATTGAACAGCGTACCTTTTTGGAAATTCCCCGCTGGTCTGCCATCTGCCGCGAAACCCAAGGCACTCTCCACCAGTTTTTTACCAACGCGATTCCCATCTTCTTGGTGATTACGGTGATCGCTTCGGTGTTGGACTGGCTCGACCTCATCACCCTGTTGGCCGGATGGATTAGTCCCTTGATGGGGCTATTTGACTTGCCTCCAGAGGCGGCTGTACCCGTCATTTTGGCCTCAATTCGCAAAGACGGATTGCTGCTTTTTGCCGAGCCGGACACCCTGGCCGTACTCACACCCTTGCAAATTTTGACAGGTGTATACCTGGCCGGGGTGTTGCTGCCCTGCCTGGTCACCGCACTCACCATCGTCCGCGAACAGTCGGTGCGATTTACAGTGGGGTTGATGGCCAGGCAGGCAATCGCCGCGACTGCGTTTTCGATGCTGTTGGCCTGGGGAGGCGGCTGGCTAGGCAGGTGAGAGACATGCTGGCTGGCCATTAACTTGCCAAAACTGGACATCGAGAAAACCTCAATCTCTAATTAGAATGATTATTATTCTCGCAATATGCGATATATACTGAGGCAGATGTGAACTCTCGGTAAAGTTGGTGTCTACAAATTGAAAGCAAACCGAGAAAGAGGCTTCCGCAGGTCTCGAATCAACGAGGAAAGTATTATGCCGCTGCGTCATCAACCCGCCCCACCCACTCCCTGGGATCACGACCCGCTGCGCCAACGATGTCGCCTGCGTCACCTCTTTCCAGAATCCGGCTACCAGTAATGGTTCCAGTAATGGCTCTCGGTCGATACCTCAAAAGGACAAATTAATCACTCACCTCTGCGACAGCCAAGCGTAGACCTAATGATATGAGGGCAGCACCCGTTAAACGTTCTAACCAGTGTGAGAAAGATAGAATGTGACGCTTTAGAGTTCGTTGTGAAATAATGACTGCTACTAGTGCAAACCAAAGCAACGCTACTACAGCAACAGTCATGCCATAAATTGCTTGCATGAGTATTGGCGTTGTCGGTTGCACAATTTGCGTAAATAACGCCAGAAAAAATAACGTCGCTTTTGGATTTAGCAAATTACCAAGAAAACCAATACGAAATGCTGTCCACTGTTCAATATTCCTTTGAGGCTCAAAATTTTCTGCGGTAGAGGCTATTCTTCTAGATGCCAGAGATTTAAGGCCGATATAAATAAGATAAGCAGCACCAACCCATTTCAAAATATTGAACAGAAGTATTGATTTAGAGATGACGGCTCCGATACCGATCAGTGAATAGGTTGCATGGACAAGATTACCAGCACCCACACCAACTGCTGTGTATACCCCTGCTCGTCGAGAATATGCCAAGCTGTTACGCAAAGTCAGTGCAAAATCAGGACCAGGAGTAACGACTGCTACCAAACTGATGGCAAAAACAGTGAGCCAAGCTGAAAAAAACGCCATAGGAGTCTCTCTCATAAAAGACAATGAGCAAGAGTCTAACACTGTCGGCTAGCTGAATTCTGAGTTCAAGATTGCAAATTCACGGATTAGCCCAGCGGCCAACCTAGCAAGAAATCTCTAATACCGTCCCCCTGAGAACTTAAACCGGTTGACGACTGAGCTAATCGGACACAAATACGCCTCGTATTTCGCTGATAACACTATAAGTTCCGCTTCAGCGGTTTGTTATGCTGCTACCATCGTGATGCGTGAACAGATACTGAAAGGGCACTGCGAAAAGTAACC
>JAAHIA010000358.1 GCA_010671975.1 Leptolyngbya sp. SIO4C1
TGCCGGCTATCAGGAGCCAAGAATTTGCTAGATAGCGAAACGGATGGAGGGCCGCTGGGATATAGAAACAGCTCAAAATCACTAAGAGAACCGCATAGTTGAACAGCCAAACCGTAGAATTTACGGACCCTAGCTGAAAGAAGCTCAGTAAGCCAGCTGGCCTCAGAAACGCCAGCGTTGCAAAAGCGATATTTGCTAGAATGCCAAGCCAAACCGTTCGTCCGAACCAGAGTGCATACTGATTCATCGCTGCCTCCTAAAGTTTTTTCATGTACTCAACTAGAGCTTCTTTCTCTTCAGAAGAGAGAGCTAAGCCATAGAGATGACCGCTGTTGCTATTCCCAGGCAGCGCAGTGTCATACTTAAAGTAGTGATGACCGGCTTCTTCGGCGACATCAGAGACAAAGCCTACCTTTTCTTGGTCGAACACATCATTGCCTCGATAGAACACCTGAGGTCTGTTTTCTGGCGCTTCTAGCAGATCTCGCAGCGTTGGCACTGAGCCGTTGTGTAAATAGGGGGCTCGCAGCCAGATGCCGTCTAAGGGATGGTTCGCGTAGCCGTGGGTCTTGCGAAAATGCTGAAAGCGCTGATCGTTACCTCGGTAAGAAATCTCTGTAAAGAGCGTATAGGGCGTAACCGGTGTTCCTCGCCTATCAATAAAGGGGCTGAAATATTTGTCAGTTGGCCGTTGTAGAGCATTAATTAGGAAATAGGACTAGCGTTGGAATATGAAGGCCAATCTAGTCCCAACAATATAGTTACTATGATGTCCCAATCCTATCCATCTGACCAGGGTCAACTCGTTGCCGTCCGAGCCGAGCAACTCTCCGAGTACGTTAAGCGCTCAGCTATTGAAGGAACTCCCATCCATGAAGTAGAGCAGGGCATTTGGGAGTGCCTGTTAGCGATGGGTCGAGAGGCGCTGGGGCTGTATTTATCAGTGCAGGGGAGCGGAGATGTCGGCGAGACGGTTGAACTAGAGACCGGAGCGGTGGTCCGACGCTTGCCTTCATTGCATGTCCGGGCCTATCAATCGGTGTTTGGTGAGTTTGAGCTTGCTCGATGCGTCTATGGGAGTCGAGTCGGTCAAAGAATCACCTTTGTGCCGCTGGATGCTCGGTTGCAGCTACCCGAGAGCAAGTTTTCCTACCTGTTGCAAGACTGGAGTCAGGGACTGGCTGTGAACAATGCTTATGCTCAGGTGAATGCGACTTTGAGCCGCATACTGGGAATCACCCAATCGAGCGATAGCTTGGAGCGGATGAACCGTCAGATGAGCACAACGGTGGAGTGCTTTGAGGCCACTCGTGCGTCTCCCCCTGCCGCGCCTGTGGGTCATCTCATCGTGGCCAGTGCCGATGGCAAAGGGGTGCCGATTCGTCAGAGTGCAACCACCTCGACCATTGCCGGACATCGTCCCCAGAAAGGTCCGAAACCGAATCGCAAGAAAATGGCCATTGTCGGAGCCGCCTATAGCGTTGAGCCCAGAGTCCGAACCCCCCAATCGGTACTCGATTCCCTCTTTCGAATGCCCAGCGACCCGCGTGACGCCAAACCTGATACGCCTCAAGCTAGACCCGCTGACAAGCATCTTAGAGCTCGATTAACTATGGAGATGCCAGAGTCCCCTGGTGAGGAGAGCGCCACAGACCAGATATTTGAGTGGCTGCGTACCCAAGTGAATCAACGTCAACCCACCTCATCACTACCCGTGATTGTGTTGATGGATGGTCAACCGTCCCTATGGCAAGCGGCTCAGACCTATTTGCCCCAATCCAATGCGATTGAAATTCTGGATTTGTTGCATGTGACCTCACGCATTTGGCAGGTCGTGCCGTTCTGGTACAAAGCCCATAGTGATGAAGCGCTCCTAGCCGTCAAAGTCTATGTGTCATTGATTCTCCAGGGTCAGGTGGACGTGATCATCACCGTGTGGCGTTTATTGGCCGATTCGGGGACACTCAAACCTAAGCAGGAAAAATGCTTGAGACAGGTCTGTAATTATTTCGAGAACAATTGGCATCGCATGCACTATGACCAGTATTTAGCAGCGGGCTATCCGATTGCCTCTGGCGTGATTGAGGGGGCTTGTCGTCATCTTGTCAAAGACCGCATGGAGCGCGCGGGCATGCAATGGACGCTCAACGGGGCTCAAGCCATGTTAAATCTCCGCTCTGTTGCTCTTAATCGGGCTTGGCAAGCCTTTACTCAATTTCGCATTCAGCATGAAACTGAACGGCTTTATCCACACCGAAACCTCCTCGCTACAGTCGATTGGCCTCTTTTGGCTTAAGATTAGAGCGCGAGACCGGTTACGCCCGAGCGTATACTGGTTTGAAGCCAGCTCATAGGTGTAGGAATTCAGGCGCGCCGGATCTGTGCCAATCTCTTCGAGGGGCACAACTTTGCCCACATCAGGGCCGTTAAACGCATGGCAGCTGGCGCAGCTGTTCTGAAATAGCGTCTGCCCAGTCGAGGCCAGCGTTTCATCGACTGCATAGGGATAGGCGGGGGCAGATAGCTCCCACAGCCAGTCTTTGATGCGGTAGATTGCATCAAAGTTAATGTTGGTCGGTGTGACTAGAGCTAGGGCCGCACTGTTGTTGCGCTCATCTACCGACGTATTGTTGCCATCCCAGTGCAGCTGCATGCCTTCGCGAGGTCCCTGCTGCCAGATGCTGGGAAAATCGCTGATGCCGTTGAGCTCTGAGTCATCGAGCTGATCGACTGGAAAGTTAAACCGCAGCGCCTTGTAGGGCGTGAAAGTATCTACGCGACCCGGTCCATACGCCGACTCGCGCTCTAAAAACGTAAACTTACTGGCTTGAGCAATTAAAGCGTCTCGGGTGCGAGGGATGGCGATGTAGCGATAGATTAGCTTTTCTAAAGGGTTGAGCTGGGCTCCCATTGCTTCGATTGCGGGCATCATTTCCCTAGCGCTAAATTGCGGCTCGAGCGGCACTTCTGAGACGAACTTGATGTACCCTTCTAAATCAACCGTGTTAGAAGGCATGGTCGAGATAATTTGGGGAATGCTATCGGGCGTAGTTCGCACTGAGCCGACATGACAGGTGGCGCAGTTCTGCGTCACAACGTCCAAGCCCAGGTAGCTGCTTTTGGCAAATCCAATTGGCAAGTCCTGGTCAGGTTCTTGAATGAACCCTAGCGAGCTGTACCCCTCACCTGGCAGCTTGTCTGGGAACATCGTTGGCAGCACCTTCCAGATCCAATAGGGGATACCGCTGGTAGGTTCACCGCCAATCGAAGCGTACTTGAAGTGGTCATCAATATTGGCGTACTTAGCTGGACCGCTCTGAGTAATCAGGGGCCAAACTAGAATGACGGCAATCACTAAGACGGCGCTGATAGCAACAGTTGCCAGCCGCTTTAGGACAGTGAAAATTTTCTGAGACAAATTTGATTTAGCTTGTTCGCTCATAGCTAATATGGCTCTGCTAAGGAAACCTAGCAGCTGGGTGGAGAAACACGCAGCCGCTGCGGATCTACTGTTTTGTAGCTGCCTCAGAGGGCACAAACGTCTTAGCCCGAGGCTTGAACACGCTCATGACCTGCTCATTTTTTGCGCGGAGGGCTGCTTGCGCGGCTTCGTGCTTCTCTTGGTCTGGAAGATTCTTGGTCGATTGCTGATAGTAGCGATCGATGTCGTGGCAGCCAACCGGCAGCTCTAAATAGGCTCCCAAACAGTTATTGCAGTAGGTGCAGGGTCGCTCAGCAATATCAATGCCCTGCTTGAAGTATTTATTCACTAAGTCATTGTTGGCAACCAGCATTCGAGCCATACTGACGGCATCGGTATATCCTTCTTGAATCGCAGCATTGATGTAGGAAGCCTGCTGAAATCCTCCCGTGGTGATAATCGGAACTTCATGAAGCGCATCTTTGACAGCTTTTGCATCTCTGAGCACGGTACCTTGATGCCGCTTGAGCAGCTCTCTAAACGTTTGGGTGGGAACATGCTCTTTGAAAAGGTTATCGAGCCACTGGTCCTGTATCTCTAACCCGCTCACCGGCTGCTCATAGCGACCGTCTATTTTTCTAGGCAGACGTTCCCAAATCCAAGCAAATAGCGGATGCAAAAATCGATAGCGGAACAGCAGCTGGTTACGAAAGCTGGATTTTCCACCGCTTGAAGTCATCGTATCGTAGGTGTAGCGAAGCATTTCGAATGGAAAAGGTCCCGATGGCAGCAGAGGATGTGGGAAGGTGCTGCCTCTAGACACGTGAATGGCATCGACGCCGTCCTCTTCTAGCCACTGGCAAATTTTGATAGCCTCTTCAAACGTGTTGCCGGCGTTTGACCAGGGAGGAAGAATATTGTTAAACTCTCTGACGCTAATTTTAGCCTGCAGGTGAAACGCTTGGCCTACCACCTGGCGAATTGCCTGAACAATTTCCTTTAAAAACTGATATCGGCCTCTTAGGTCGCCTCCGTAGCCCTCTTTGGCGGTACGCTGATTGATGCCAGCGCTGAGAAACTGATTGATCAAGTAGCCGTGAGAACTGTGCAGCTCAACGCCGTCTAGACCCGCTTCTTGCGCTCTACCAGCAGCAGCAGCAAACTTCTGGATAATCTGCCGTATTTCGTCTGTCGTCATTTTTCTAGACGGCAGACCGTTAACCTGATCGGCCTGCTTAGTGGCGCTTGGTGCCAATGCTGGGCTAATCGCTTTAGTGACCGGATCAATCAGCGTGTTTTCAATGCCCTCGATATCTCTCTGGCGACCAGAATGGCTCAGCTGCAGGATGTATTTGCACTGATACTGATGCACCGCTTTACCAACCGTGTGCCAAAACGGAATAGCGCTATCTTCGTCTATGGTGGCTACCTGAGGCGTAATCTGGCCTTCTCTGCTAACCGGCACGTAAGAAGACACGATGGCCCCTACGCCGCCTTTAGCAAATTTGTGCTCCCAGTTGACTCGGGCCTGATTGCCGGAGCCGTCATAGTTATCCCATCGACCGGTCACACTGGAGCGAAAGACGCGGTTTTTGACGGTAAGATGGCGGAAGTGAATCGGATCTAAAAGCGTACTCTCAGTGCTCATGATAACTTCCTAATTGAGTGGCATACGTAAGCGACTTCAGCTGGGCTGAAGTCGCTTACGTATGCCACTCAATTAGGAAGA
>JAAHIA010000359.1 GCA_010671975.1 Leptolyngbya sp. SIO4C1
TCCCCGACCTGTGGGCGCAAATTCTCACAATATTGCTGAACCGCTCTGTTTCTATTTCCCGTTCCAAGATCCGGGAGTTCCCAAACCACAGCCTGACCGCAACCCTCAGACGGTTAGTGAGGCCATGATTACCACACCTTCAACGGATACTGAAGGGGTGTTAGAGCTGGCTTCGCAAGCTGATCGCCTCTCGATGCGGTCAGGCGAGGAACATCTCATGGAAATCACGTTGGATCATCATGCTTCGGGGCGTACGGAAGATTACCGCCCTGCAATGCCGCTCATCCTGCGCTGGTAGACGCTCAAACGATGCCCTAGCGGCCAATGCCTGTCGGTCTTTTGGGGACTACCGTTTGTGGGCACCGTTCTCGGTGCTGTGGCTCTTGGGCGCTTATCTGGAACTGGTGAAATAGCAAGGCTTTCTGGGGCATGGAGCCTATCGACGTCATTTCCTTGGCAAGCAATGATTGGGCTTGATACCACTTAATCATTGCAGCAGTGATTGCTAAATTTCTAATCAAGAAGCTAGACATTTCATTGCTGTGAATTAACACTGATTCAGCGAGTCGTGTGTCTTGTTAGAAAATGTGCTTATGAAGGTTGCAAAGTTTGTCCTTAAAGGGTGAAGACCTTCTGCCCTGAGCTTAGCCACCTGAGCCACGTACGGGGGATAGCGCCATGACTCATCGCTGCTTGATCAAGCTGATTTCTACCGTTCTGCTTGCGGCATTCATCAGCCCGGCTGGGCTGGCCGAACGCCCTCGTGGCGACGCGCCTGCCGACGCAGAAATCGGTACCGTAGATTTCAGGGTGTCCTGCGATCAGACCGCGCGCGCGGATTTTGATCGCGCGCTGGGCTATTTGCACCACATGATGTACGAACAGGCCCGTTCGGAGTTCGAGGCCATTGCGCAAGCAGACCCTGAATGCAGCATGGCGCATTGGGGAATCGCCACCACGCTGTTCCAGCCGATTTGGCCAACCCGGCCAGACCTAGCAACGCTCGAACGGGGCTGGCAAGCCATTCAACAGGCCAGCGATTTAGGCCCTGCCACCGAACGGGAACAGCTGCTGATAGACGCCACGGCCGGCTTTTTCCGGGAGCCAGAAACCGCAGAATATTGGGAGCGTATCAATCGCTGGGCCGAAGGCATGGCTGTGGCTTACGCGGCGAACCCCGACGATCTAGATACGGCAGCGCTGTATGCCCTGTCAAGGTTGGCGCTGGCCCCTGCGGCTGAGGACCGTGACCCGCTTCATGATGAAGCCGAGGAGATTCTGCGCGAGGCCTGGGAAGAACAGCCCACCCATCCCGGTGCCATTCACTACACCATCCATGCCACCGACGCCGATGGCCGTGCCGAAAATGCCCTAGACATCGTACAAGAATACGGAAAGATTGCCCCGCAGGTTCCTCACGCCTTGCACATGCCGACACACATCTACGTCCGTCTGGGTGATTGGCCCGAGGTGATCGATTGGAATGCGCGTTCGGCGGATGCGGCCCTTGGCAATCTAGTCAACGGTGGCATCTCGCACCACTACATCCACGCTATCGACTATCTGCTTTACGCCTACCTCCAGCAGGGCGAAGACGATAAGGCGCTGGCGGTCTTCGAAGCGGCGATGGACAAGGACAGGCACCAGGCGTCATTTATTAGCACGTTTCATCTCGCCGCGATGGCTGCCCGCCTGGCTGTCGAACAACGCGACTGGGACAGTGCGATCGCGCTGGAGCCGGGTATGCCAGACTATCTGCCCTGGGAAACCACGTTCTGGCCCCTGGGGCTGACCTGGTTTGCGCGTGGGCTGGGCGGCGTGCATATGGACAACCTCGAACTTGCTCGAGCAGCCGAAGGCCAGCTCGAAGCCCTTCGAGAGCAGGCAGAAGCCGCTGGAGAGGCGCTTTTCGCCACCTACATCGAGGTGGACCGTCAGATCTTGGCTGGCTGGATTGCGCAGGCCGAGGGTGACGCAGAAACAGCCGTTCAGCTGATGCGTTCAGCGGCTGAGCTAGAGGGCACGGTTGAAAAACACCCGGTCACCCCCGGCGCGCTGCTGCCGCCCGATGAGGCCCTGGGTGACCTGCTAATAGACATAGGCCGACCGGTCGAGGCACTGGCCGCGTATCAGCGTTCTGATGACATCTGGCCGGGACGCTTCAACACCCTGCTGGGGGCTGCCCGCGCTGCGAATGAGGCTGACGACGCAGCCACCGCCCGGCAATATTACAGTCAGCTGCTAGCGATCGCGGGCGACTCTGAGCGGGCTGGTGTCATCGAAGCCCGACGGTTCCTTGAGTGACCCTGACTATAATGTTGGGGTCTAACGCCTCTACTTCTGTCTTGTTCGGAGCACAGAATTGCGCATAGCGACCCTAGCCCCCCATCCTCACCTTCGACCCTATGTGCTGAGCTATAGGATCGTTGAAGACAGGCTGGGAGAATTTGCTGGGACACCAATCTGGACCTGCCCTGAACCGATTGGGGTGCTGAGCGCAAACTTTGGCAAGCGGTCGTACCACGAATCGGGTGAGATTCACCCTAAGGTTGGCCTGCTCGGGATACAAACGCACGCTCGTCAATGGATATCCCAGCCAGAGACTTTGTTCGTCATGGCGATACTGACCGTACCGGGCATGATGACCTTGTTCCCTAATATCGGTCAAGCATCTGCCGACAATCTGCTCGATGTTGCCGGGTTGTGGGGTGAGCGAAGGACAGGAGAATTTTGGCGCTGCCTTCCCCACACGCTGCGACCCGATGATGTCAAAAGCGCAATGGATGGATGGCTTTTGAACTTGCTCAGCGCAGCGCCGACGACGAAGCGTCGTTTGCAGCTGCATCAGGCGCTGATGTCCAACCAGCGTATCGACACAGCCTGTGAGCAGCTCGGGATCACGCCGAGAACGCTGCAGCGTGAATTTCAACGCCATCTCGGCATCAGCCCAAAGCAGGTGATGAACCTACACCGACTACAGCGCAGCGTCAGAGCCAGTATGGAGACTGAGTTCCGGAGCCCGATGCCAGAGTTTGCAGACCAGGCTCACGAAATCCGCACGTGGCGTCGATACCTGAACCGAACGCCTGGCCGATATCGCAGCGAGACCCGATCGACGCTGGCCAAAGCCTTCGATGCCTCAGCCCAGCCCGGCAGCCTGGACCCGACCCTGTTCTATCTGTAGATGCTGCCGTAAATGTCGCAAACGTTCAATACGTTCAACGCTGAAGGCTCTAGGCTCGTAGCGTTGCCTTTAGGAACCGACCGTGAATTCAATATCAACAGCTACAGCGACCTACGAATCGAGCGGGATGGTATTCGATCTGTACGTTGCCCAACCCGAAAGCGTGACAACACCACTTCCAGCCATTTTTGTCGCTCATGCCTGGGATGGTTTGAACGCGCCCATTGAGACTATTGCCCGACGCGTAGCGCAGCTGGGGTACGTCGCCGTTGCCGTCGATGTGTACGGCAAGGGGATTCGAGGCAACCCCACCGGTGACAACGCACACCTGATGAATCCTCTCCTGGAAGATCGAGGGATTTTGCAACATCGCTTGCAGGCCGGCTATTTGGCTATCCAAGCAATCGAGACGGTGGATGCGACCCGAATCGGTGCAATCGGATACTGTTTTGGCGGTCTGTGTGCGCTCGATTTGGCCCGGTCGGTGCCCGCCTGCCTCAGGGGTGTGGTTAGTTTTCATGGCGGGCTCACTGGGCGCGACCTGCAGGATACGCAGCCCATAGAGGCCAGTATTCTCATCGAACATGGCTGGGATGATCCGCTAGTGCCACCCGATGACTATTGGGCATTTGCCAACGAGATGGATGCCCGTCAGGCCGACTGGCAGGCGCACATCCACGGCGGCGCAGTCCATGCATTTACGTTTGAGGGCGCAAACAGGCCAGAGCAGGGCATTCAATACCACGAAGCGGCGGCCCGGCGGTCGTGGAAATCTATGATCGATTTTTTTGAGGAGATTTTCTGAAAGGCCGTTGTTGGCTAGAGGCAAGCGCAACAGAAAAGAAGCGGTTTCAGGGTACTAAAGCCTCGCACTGCTGCACCGTGACGCTACGCCACTACAGCTGCAGCGGTTGTGACAATACACAGAGCCTGTTTGGGCTAGACAAGATACCGAATGTCGAACAGATTCATGATATCCTTGACAGGCTACAGATCAACGCGTACAGCCCTTTTTGAGGTGCGCCCTGTCAGCCTTATGTTTTGTTTGTCGCAATAATGTGCAAATCGACCGCCTTCAGGTAGCGCATTAGCTGCTGTACTGTTGAACCGCGCAGCAGCAGCGCTAGGCGAGATTTCTGAGACTGGCCGAGCACCACTTGCGTAATCAAGTTTCGGTGAGCTACTTCAGCAATTGCCTTAGGAATATCTGAGCTGGTGACCCGCAGAAATTCACCGCCGAACTCTTTGCAGAAATGTTCGCAAATTTCAAGATAGAGGGTTTCATCTTTAGTCAAAAATCGGTCGGGATGTTCGACAAAGACTGCATATAGTCGGCCCTTCATCTGACTGGCAAGGCGGGCGCCGCGCCGCAGCAGCTGGGAAGAATTAGCATAGGTTGACACGCAGACTAGGACCCGCTCATGAACGCTGCAGTAGCGGCTTGAGTCGCCGTCTGCGGTCTCTTCAAGATTGTCGGCGATCTCTCGAAAAGCTAACTCTCTCAGCGCTATCAGATTACGACGCTTAAAAAAATTGTGCAGCGACTGCTCAATCTTCTCAGGGGCATAGATTTTGCCCTCCTGCAGCCGCTCTTGCAGCGTTTCAGGCGTGACATCGACCACAATCACTTCGTCGGCTTCGTCCAGCAGCCGGTCAGGGATTCGCTCCCTAACAACAATGCCGGTGAGCTTTGCAACCAAATCGTTTAGACTTTCTATATGCTGAATATTGAGGGTTGAAAAGACATCAATGCCTGCGGCTAAAATGACTTCTACGTCCTCATAGCGCTTGTTTCTAACCGAGCCCGGCACGTTGGTATGGGCTAGCTCATCGACTAGGGCAATCTGGGGATGTCGGGCCAGAATAGCCTCGGTATCCATTTCGCGCAGGCTGCGATCGCAGTGATTGACCGCCTGCAGCGGCACCCTTTCTAGCCCTTCAGCCTGCTCCGCCGTTTCCTGAC
>JAAHIA010000036.1 GCA_010671975.1 Leptolyngbya sp. SIO4C1
TGCTCAGCGCGATCGCAGGAACAATAATTCGCTTAACGCTGACGCCGCAGCCGCGCAGCGCAATCAGCTCGCTATCAGCCGATAGGCGGCTGTAGGTCATCATCGTGGCCAGCAGCACCGACATGGGAAAGGCCAGCACAATAAATTCTGGCATTTTCAAGACGAAGACCTGCATCGCCAGGCTAACGGCGAGGCCAGCCTCAGTGACTTCGCGAATTAGCTCAAACAGCGCTCCAATCGAAACGCCAATGGAGGAGAACGCGCCCACGCCAAACAGAAACGGCAGCGTTAGCTCCCGCATGATGTAGCGATCCATAATCGAAGGGCGCGGCAGCCAGTGCGGCCAGGCTGGGCCGAAATCAGACTCAAGGATGGGAGGCGGCGTGCTAGTCGTCATAATGGCAAAACAAGGTTGCAAAAGAAATGGTGCGCGCGGCTATCGTTGAAAGCTTTCACCGAGGTAGTGCTGTCGCACCAGCGGGTTGTTGTAGAGGTCTTCGGCATCGCCGTAAGCCAGCACCTGCCCTTCGCTCATAATGTAGGCTCGATCGATGATGCTGAGCGTTTCACGCACATTATGGTCGGTAATTAAAATGCCCATATTGCGGTTGCGCAGCTGGGCCACAATGGTTTGAATTTCAGAGACTGCAATCGGATCGACGCCAGCAAAGGGCTCGTCAAGTAGCAAGAACTTGGGGCCGGTTGAGCCAGCTGCGATCGCGCGAGCAATTTCGGTGCGGCGACGTTCGCCACCAGAGACCTGCACACCGAGCGTATCAGCGACCTTCTCAAGTCGAAACTCATGTAGCAGGGCCGACAGCCGCTTGGTCTGCTCGTGGCGAGGAACGCCAGTTTGCTCCATCACCAGGCGCAGGTTGTCCTGCACGCTCAGGCTGCGAAAGATGCTGGCCTCCTGTGCCAAATAGCCAATGCCAAGGCGAGCCCGTTCGTGCATAGGCAGCTGCGTGATATCGATCTCGTTGAGGTAAACGCGACCGCCATCTGGTTTTTCTAAGCCGGTCGCCATATAGAATGTTGTGGTTTTACCCGCCCCGTTTGGACCGAGTAAGCCAACAATTTCACCCTGAGCAACTGTCAAGCTGACGCCTTTGACCACCTGGCGCTTACCGTAGGTTTTTTGAACGCTTTCAAGCAGTATTTTCAAGGGGACTGGACGAGAAGGACTGGATGCGACGGCCGGTGGCTCAGATTTTACCAGAGGAGACTGCATTACTCGTCGGTTGGAATCGCAGTATTAGGCAGCTCAGCCGGAACCGGATCAGGCAAATCGGGTAGCTCGCGCGGTGGAGCAGACTCAGCAGCGGGGGTAGGCGCTGGGGAGGTCGGCAGAATGTAGACCGACTCGACCTGCTGCTCAGGCTGTGGGGTTGCGACAAATCGACCTTCGTCAATCAGGTAGGTGACGCGCTCAGCCCGCAGCGTATTTTCTTCCTGCTGCACAAACACGTTTCCGGTTAAAAGAATGCGGCGCTCGCGGCTAAAGTACTGGGCTTGTGCAGAGGTGGCGTAAATCTGTCGAGTAGGATAGTCAATCCGAACGTTGCCTCGGGCGGTAACGATGCCCGTATTGGCATTGGCTTCTTGTACATCTGCTCGCAGCGTGATTGCGCCACCATCTTGTGCCCGAGCTGTCAGCGCCGATCCCCCTGCTAAGACACTGAGTAAGACGGGAAGACCAATGCTTGCTGCTATCCACCTGCGTCCGAATCCCTCGGCAAACCTCATGCTAACCGCCTTTTTTGGCAATATTTTCCTAACTTTATTTTCTCACCTTAGCGCGCTGCCGGCAGCGTCGTTGCTCAAATGGTCAGTTCGTTGACTGGTTTGGCCGAGGCTGGCTAGCGCGAATCTGCGGTGGAGGCAAATTGACTGGTTCGGCTGTGACATCGGTCGTCGCCTCTGTAGCTGATGAGAGCTGGGCTGCCACTGCTTGAACGCCCTCAGGTCCAGCTGTCTGAAGCGCCATCAGCCAAGCCTGTGCCTGATCGACCAAATCCACAACATCGATGCCGCTGTGGGCTGGCTCAAACGGACCCAGCCGATGGCTGCCTTCACCCAGCAAAATCGCCGCACCGCGCCAGTTGTGATTGCGCAGATGGTAAAACCCTACCGCAATTTGCAAGATCCCCTGATAGAACGGCTTTTGCTGTGCGATCGCGTCCATCCAGATGGCTTCGAGCGTATCGTGGCAAGCATAGTAGTCGCCGCGATTAAACTGATCAACGCCTTGCCAAAGTTCAGCCGGTGACATGCCCCTGAGTCCAAATTAAGCCCTGCACCTGTCTCTATTTTTGGATTGAGGTGCTATCCTCCACTGTGTGTGAGTGTTGTCAGGAGTGTCAAGTATGGTTAGTTCTCCAGCGCGGGTCGCGCGACCCCAGCGATCCCATTCGTCTGTGCCAGGAACCGGCTGGCAGCCCCTCAACTTGCCCGTGACGCCGCTGTTTGGGACAGACGGCATTCGAGGCCAGGCCGGCGATTTGCTCTCTGCGCCGCTAGCGCTGCAGATTGGATATTGGGCGGGTCAAATTCTTAAAAAACAGGGACCGATGATCATCGGTCAAGATTCGCGCAACTCTAGCGACATGCTGGCCTCAGCGCTGGCAGCTGGGCTGACGGCAGCCGGGCTAGACGTCTGGAATTTGGGCCTGTGCCCCACGGCCGCAGTGGCCTATCTTGCTAGCTGTCGTGAGACGGTGGGCGGCATTATGATCTCAGCCAGCCACAATCCCCCCGAAGACAATGGCATCAAGTTTTTTGGTTCGGATGGCACCAAGCTAGCTGCGCCCATCCAGCAGCAGATTGAGGCCGCGCTGCGCACCGGTTGCGTAGACCCAGCGCTATTGGATGGCGGCTGGGGCAAAACCTATCAGCGGCCAGAGCTGATCGATCGCTATGTTGAATTTCTGCATCAGCCGTTTCAGCCACACCCGGATCTCAGCCAGATGCGCATCGTGCTCGACCTGGCCTGGGGGGCCGCTACGAGCGTTGCAAAGTCGGTATTCGAGGCAACCGGCGCTGAGGTGGTGGTGATTCACGGTATGCCCGATGGCGATCGCATCAACGTCAGCTGCGGCTCGACTAATTTAGCACCGCTCAAGGCAGCGGTTAGAGCGTATCAGGCCGATATTGGCTTTGCCTTCGATGGGGACGCTGACCGAGTGATAGCCGTCGATGGTCAGGGTCGCGTTGTCGATGGCGACTATATCCTCTATTTTTGGGGACAGACGCTGCAAAAGCTTAACCGCCTGCCTGAGAACACTATCGTATCGACCGTGATGGCGAACCTGGGCTTCGAGCGCGCTTGGAATCAGCTCGGCGGTCAGCTGGTACGAACTAAAGTGGGCGATCAGTATGTCCATGCAGAAATGGTACAGCGCGGCGCGATGCTAGGCGGCGAGCAGTCGGGGCACATCTTATGTCACCACTACAGCATGACCGGCGATGGCATTTTAACGGCGCTGCATCTAGCCGATTTGATTAAGCAGGCCGGCGGTTCGCTAGCAGCGCTGATTGATCAGAGCTTTGAGCCTTACCCACAGCGGCTCAAGAATGTGCGCGTGGCCGATCGCGAACGGCGACTGCGCTGGACAGAGTGCGATTCGCTGATGCAGGCAATTGCCCAGGCAGAAGCGGCCATGAGCGAACAGGGTCGCGTGCTAGTCAGAGCCTCTGGTACCGAGCCCGTGATTCGAGTGATGGTTGAGGCCGCCAGTGCAGAACTGGTAGACCATTGGACCGAAAATCTGTCGCTGACGGTTGAGCAATCTCTCGCCTGCTAACGCAGAAACTCTATTTCATTGAAACTAAGAGACGATGCTATATCTGTCACAGCAGATATAGCATTTTTTTGATGCCTTACTTACGCTCCGTAGGAAGTGTTCCACTGGCGGCAGTTGGTAATACCGCGCTGCTCGCAACGCCGGCATTTGCCACAGTCGGAGCGATTTGATTGCCTTTACCGATGACGATATCTGCGTCGCAAATTCTCTTTGAGCTGTCGTACGGCTATCTCAGTAGCGGCTATCAGCCTCGTGTATTCGATGAAAATTTTTTCAAGCATGCGAGCGCGACTTAGCCAGCCCGGTCTAGCCATCCAGTCGAATACCGGTGTGCGTGAACTGAGTTACCCAGAGCTTAAGATCGGGGTTGGGAATGCGCGATCGCACCTGCTCTAGCAGAGCCTCTGCCGCTGCCTGCGTTTCAGTCAGCGTAAAGACGGTTGGGCCTGAGCCTGACATCAGGGTGCCGAGCCCGCCGCTGCTGGCCATCGTCTCTTTGAGCTGAGCCACCTGCGGATGGGCAGGCAGCACCACTTTCTCCAGATCGTTACAGAGGTGCTGACCCATCGCTGCGCTGTTTTGCGCGGCGATCGCGCTGACCATAGGGCCAGAATGTACCCGCTGCTGCCGCTCAGCCAGCGTCGTCGCGTCGGTGACAGGGACATAGGTATCGCCAAACTGCTGGCGATAGGTTTGATAGACCCAAGGAGTCGAGACTGACAGGCTTTCGTACTTTGCTAAGACCGCATAGAGCAAATTTTCGTTTTGAATTGGATCGAGCGTTTCACCGCGTCCGGTTGCGATCGCGGTGCCGCCTAAAATGCAAAAAGGCACGTCTGAGCCTAGCTTAGCTCCGAGCAGCAGCAGCTCAATCTGCGTTAGCCCCAGCCCCCAGAGCAGGTTGAGCCCCACCAGCGCCGCTGCAGCATTGGCTGAGCCCCCGGCTAGCCCCGCCCCAACTGGAATATGCTTTTCGATAGTAATCTCAACGCCGCCCTGCTGATTCACCTGCTCAGGAAATTCTTTAGACAGCAGCGCCACCGCCTTGCAGACCAGGTTCGACTCGTCAGTTGGCACCTGCGGGTGGTCGCAGCGGAGCTGAACCGTTGGCGCTCTAAGCGCGCGCAGCGTCAGCCGATCGGCCAGGCTAACGCTCTGCATAATCATCACCAACTCATGGAAGTCGTCGGGACGGTTGCCGATGATTTCGAGGTACAGGTTGATTTTGGCAGCAGCCGTGAGAGAGTAAAGTTTCATAGTATGTTTGATAGCTGATTGCTCAGGGTGATCCAGCTAGGAACGCTGAGGTCTTCGGCTCTAGCCTGCGGATTAAGCGCCATGGCTTCTAATAGAGCATTAAGCCGATCGCGATCAATCAGGCTTTTAAGATTATTGCGCAGCATTTTTCGCTTTTGGGCAAATCCCAGCTTCACCAGCTGATCGAGCAGCTTTGGGTTTTGGCAAGGAATAGGAAAAGGGCGCGGGCGCAGGCGAATCACGGCAGAGTCGACCTTAGGGGGCGGCTTGAAAGCTTTAGCCGGCACGGGGCAGATCAGCTCGCAGTCGGCTAGATACTGAACGCGCACCGACAGCGCACCGTAGGTTTTAGAGCCGGGTGCGGCATAGAGCCGCTCAGCCACTTCTTTTTGCAGCAGCAGCACAATGCTGTCATACGGGCGCGGGTTAGGATGACGAATGGTGCCCAGCAGCTTTTCAAGAATGGGACCAGTGATGTAGTAAGGAATGTTGGCAACAACTTTGTTCGGGTGCTGAAACTCAGGCTGGCTGAGTAAAGCATCGTCAACGTCTAGTTCCAGAATATCGCCCTGAATGAGATAAAAGTTCTCGGCTTTCTCAAACTGATTTTTCAGCGCGCGATGCAGATCCCAGTCGATTTCAACAGCGACGACGGCCTCAGCCAGGGAGACCAGCCACTTCGTTAGCACGCCCTGCCCAGGACCGATTTCGAGGATGCGATCGCGCTTCTCAATATTGGCAGCCGCTAAAATCTCGTGCAAGACTTGCTCATCTCGCAGCCAGTGCTGTCCAAACCGCTTCCGAGGTCTGCCCACGATGCGCTACCCCGCCGTCCGCGATGAGAGATGGAACGGATTGAAGTTGGTGTCAGTATCGTAGTAGTCTTCATGCTCCTGCTGCTTTAGCCAGCCCGTTACCCAGTAGGTGATTGGCGTAAAGAGAATCTCAACCCCACACTTAAAGATATAGTTCGAAACGACCAGCGTCACGATCAGCCCGGCCGGGAACAGCCCCCAGAAGGCTACCAAAATAAAAATTGCTGTATCCAGCACCTGCCCGACTAGCGTCGAGCTAATTGTGCGCAGCCACAGCCGTCGTCCCTGCGTCAAGACTTTCAGCTTCGCCAGAATAAATGAGTTGGAAAATTCGCCTGCAAAGTAGGCGATCAGACTGGCAAAGACAATGCGCGGCGTCAGCCCCAAAATCGTGTCGTAAGCCGCCTGATGCGGCCAGTCAGCCGCTGCCGGCAGCGCCCCCACTGCCATAAACGTCACTGCCATTAGCAGCGCCGCCATAAATCCGGTCCAAATTACCTTGCGCGCGCGCGCATAGCCGTAGACCTCGGTCAAAATATCGCCAAAGATATAGCTTAGGGGAAACAGCAGCGTCCCCCCGTCAAAGGTGAAAAAGCCAAAATCCGCAATTTTGGTAGAAGCCACGTTTGAAATCAGCAACACTGTGACAAACAGCGCCATGATCGTGTCGAAATGCCTGAACGCCCGCATAGAGATTGGTCAATAATGTGCAATCACTTATTCTACAATGGCAGACGCTAACCATAGAACGCTACTGCGCGCTCAAGGTCGTTAGTGCCAAGCGAGACATGCGACAGAATGCTCGGGATCTCATCCATAACGGCTATCGCTTAAAGGGTCATTCAAAGCTTATGTCCAGCTTTGCTAGCTGCAGCTAGATTTCTAAATTTCTTTAGTTGTGTAGAGGCAGAACAGCTAACGGCAGCAGAATATGGAACTATAGCAAATCAAAAATAGGAAACCGAACATGCCTGAGCCGCTAAAGACGTCAGATCAGCCTGTAACTGCGGTGGCGACCAGCCCGCTGCGCTGCTTTACCGGGGCGCTGCTGGCAGGCAGCTTATCAATCGTGATGTATCGGATGACGATCGCGATCGCCACCACCTTCGCGAATAAGCCGGTCACCTCTGATAATTCGACCGTGATTGCCCTCTCTAGCGCCGTGCGGACGCTGGTGATTGGCATGGTCGCGCTGGGTACGGGCGTGTTTGGCATCGCGGCATTAGGGCTATTGCTGCTGGGCATTCAGGTGCTGTTTGAGCAGCTGCGCGGTGAAGAGTCAGAATCGTGACGCCCTACAGCCGCAGCGTCAGCTGGCGACCAAGGGCAAACTGCAGCAGCCTGGCGGGCTGACTCGATCCTTTTAAGACCGGACCGCGCAGATATTTGTTGAGCAGCAGCCGACCCAACCCTTTTAGCCGACCGTAGCCGCGCGTTTTTAGCCACTGCGCCTGGCTGGGCTGACCGGCTGCGATCGCGTAGGGTGGCGCAAAGGCCAGCGGTCCGTAGAGCACGTCAGCTCGGTGCGTCGTACTCAGGTTATTCTGCTGATGCTCAGGGTTAGGGAGGCCGCCGTGCTCGCCGTAGTTGCGCCAGGGCACGTAGTTGTGCAGGCCGCGATCGCGCAGGTAGTATTCAATCCCAGAGTCCCACGGCGTATAGGTGTCTGGGCCAGGGTCGGCCTTGACCGCCTCGGCTAGCTCAATCAGTAGCTGCGCGCTGCGCGCCGTCACCACATAAGCCACCATCGCCGTTGAGTAGCCCTGCGCGTAGCCGTTTGAGGTGATGGTGTAAATCTGCGCGGCGCAGGTATAGAGCCAGGCAATGCCTAAGTCAGGGTCAGCGGGGTCAAACGGCGGTGGCAGTTTGTCAAAGCTCTGTACGGGCACAAAGTCCGCTTCGACAATCAGCGTTGGCTGGTCAGACTTGACGGCGCTCTCCCAAGCTTGGCGATGATTCAATAAGCACAGATAGCTACGCGAATAGCGCTCATAGCCCGGCCGATGGACCTGGCGTAGCACCTCGCAGCGGCAGCCCGACTGAGTCAGCGCAGTTTCTAAGCGTGCGGTGTCTTCTTTGTAGGCCAGAATGAAGGTTGAGCCAATGGTTTTAACCAGCGTAGGCATGAGATTTTAGAGTTTGGATGGTTTGACTGGTTATAAGCTAGCCGACTTTACCGTCTTCTTAAGCTGAGCGAAGTCGAAGCCCTCCCTTACGTGCCTGGTCAGCGGCGTGCGATCGCGTCACAATAAACCACGGGAGTTGTGCTAGCTGCAAACTTATGACCATTGGCATTTGGATATTGGGCGACCAGCTCTGGCAGGGGCAGGCGGCATTAGCGAGCTGCGAGGCAGATAGCGCCGCTGTCATTCTGATTGAATCGCGGCAGCATGTGCAGGCGCGGCCCTACCATCAGCAAAAGCTAGTGCTGGTCTGGTCGGCGATGCGGCATTTTGCACAGGAGCTGAAAGCAGCCGGCTGGTCAGTGAGCTATGAGATAGCCGAGGATTTTGCCACGCCGCTCAAACAGTGGATTCAGCAAAACGACATTACTGAGCTGCGGGTAATGGAGCCGGCCGATCGGCCTTTTGCGAAACTGCTGGCGGACTTAGAGGTATCTTGCAAGCTGGTGATTGTTCCCAACAATCACTTTCTCTGGTCTAAGCAAGACTTTTCCGACTGGGCAGAAAGCCGCAAAAGTCTGCTGATGGAGTCGTTCTATCGGGAAGGACGCAAGCGCTATGACATTCTGATGGAAGGGAAAGACCCGGTCGGCGGTCAGTGGAACTTAGATAAGCAAAATCGCAAGCCGCCTAAGGGCAAAATTGAGCCGCCTCAGCCGCTGTGGTTTGAGCCGGATGAAATCACTCAGCAGGTGATGGCAGACGTGAGCGCTGCCGACTTTTCTACTTTTGGCGACCTTGAGCCGTTCTGCTGGGCGGTAACGCGCGAGCAGGCGCTGCAGGTACTAGAGAACTTTGTCACCGTGCGGCTCAATACCTTTGGCCCCTATCAGGATGCGATGGTCACTGGCGAAGCAACGATGTGGCACGCGCTGCTATCGCCCTATATCAACCTAGGGCTGCTGCACCCGCTAGAGGTGATTGAAGCAGTTGAGCAGGCGTACTATGACGAGAGTCTGCCGCTGAATAGCGTAGAGGGTTTCATCCGACAGATTCTAGGCTGGCGAGAATATATGCATGGTTTGGCCCATCACGTCAGCGACGACTATCCGCAAAAGAACTGGTTTGGGCATACGCAGGCGCTGCCGGAGTTTTTCTGGACCGCTGAAACACCGATGAACTGCCTGCACCAGACACTCGATCAGGTAAAGCGGACCGGCTATGCGCATCACATTCAGCGGCTGATGGTTCTGAGTAACTTTGCGCTGATTGCTGGGCTCTCGCCGCAGGCGGTAGAGGACTGGTTTCATGCCGCGTTTATTGACGCCTACGACTGGGTAATGCAGACCAACGTAATTGGCATGGGCCTGTTTGCTGACGGCGGCATTTTGGCGACTAAGCCCTACGCGGCTTCGGCCAACTATATCAACCGTATGAGCGACTATTGCCGGGGCTGTCAATATGACCATAAGGCGCGTACCGGCGACCAAGCCTGCCCATTTAATACGTTCTACTGGGATTTTCTAGATCGCCATCGCGAAAAGCTGTCTTCGCAAGGGCGGATGAACTTCATTCTGAAAAACCTGGATCGCATGTCTGAGGCTGAGCGAGCCGATATCCGCACCCAGGCGAACCGCTGGCGTCAGACGCATTAAGTAAAGGATCGCAAATTCAAAGCTTATTCTTTCTTGAAGATTTCAAAGAAAAGTTGAGGATTATCGCTTTGTCTTTAGAAACGCGACTACCTTGGCGCTACCAGGGCAGCTCAGCGCGACCCAATGTCAGTAAATCAGGACATCAAACCGACAAATTCCGGCTGTTTTCGTAGATTTATCGAGAAATCGGCGAAATTACGGATTGACTAAAGATAAGGGTTTCATTTTTTGATCCTGGTATGTTATTGTTGCGCTAACTGGAATTTTTCCAAGTTAATGGTTCAAATGCTTTGAAAAAAGCGGTTCTTGACATTTTGGGCGAGCGGCTCTCTCGAGCCACCGCCTTTTTTCTTGTCTTTTTTTCTTCGGATGGGCCGCAGTTCGCCCGCGCGGCTCAGTCTTCGATGTCTTCGTTGACTGGGAAGCGATTGAGCAAAAAGGCGGCCTGCCTTGCCGTGGTTTTAACTTCGCCTGGCATAAAGGGTACGTGCGGAATTTGCGAGAGGAAGTCGAGCGTACGGCGCAAAATTCGGACGACGTCGCCTTCATCTAAGCTGGTGTTTCTGCACAGCTCATTCCAGTCAGCGTCTAGCGCCCACTGCTCGACTAGCGCTATTAGGTCCCACTCTAGCCAAACTGGCATAGCGACCTGATAGCGACGCTGCAGCTGGAAGATTTCTCGGCGCATTTGTCGCAGCCCGGCGAGGGCTTCTTCAACGTCCTCGGAGGTGCGATAGCGCGTCCAGGTATCGGGGCGCGACATTTCTAAGGTAATAGCCGCGCAGGCAGCGGCAAACTGATGCGGCGGCAGCAGGTCAAACTCCCCTGAAGCCAGTGCTAAGCCTAGCCACAGCTCGTTGTCACCGCGAATTGCCGCTGCCATCTTACCGAGGTTTGTGGGCCGATCGTTTTCGATGCAGCCGAAGTACTCCAAAATTTTCATCAGGTCAAGGAAGCCTTCCCAATATTTATGGGCTAGCTCGTCGTATTTGGCTTTGCGATCGCGCAGTTCCTCACTGAGGCGATCGAGCTGCTCTTGCTGCTTAATGCGGGTTTTTGGAGTGCCAAAGACCTGAGCTGGATGCTCCTGCAGCCGGACTTCAAGCGCTTGAATCTTGATCCGCTGCTCTTTGACTTCGGGGGCGAGATCTTCAATCCTAGGCAAGTCGGGCAGACGCTCTGCAATCTCGCGGCTAGTATCGTCGCCGGCGCGCGGATTGCCTGGCCGATTGGCTAAGGCCTTGGGCGGCTCTAGCTTTTCTACCTCAGGAATGCGCTCGTACTCATCGTGAATGCGAAACACATCGCGCACGGTGAGCACATACCAGCGGTTGGCCTTGGTCAAGCAGATCAGATAGGGAAACTGACCGGAACCGCGAATTTTTTTCACCAGCACGGCTGAAACTGGCTGCCCTACCGGAATGTGCTTGCCTTTGAGCGACAGCGTTGTGCCAGTCACAGCAAACTTGGCCGCCATGCGGATATCGCCGCCGAGGCTCTCTTCGGCCTGCTCTTTGAGAATTTTGAACAGACGGCGCTCTTCTTTGATGCGCTCCTGCAGCTTGGCGTAGTCGCGAACAGCGGCTTCATCAACGCCATCGAGCTGCTCTTCGACGAGCGCTACGGCCTTGCTGAGCTGAGTGATCGCCTGCTTTTGTGGCCGCAGGTGCAGCGTTGAGAGATATTGCCCAAAGCTGCGCTCAACCAAATCTTTAGCCTCTTCTAGCGTCTGCTTTTGCAGCAGGTTGAGCACCATGCCGTAGCTTGGCGTAAACTGGCTGACCAGCGGATCGGGCTTAGAAAGGGCCAAATTAGCCGCTTCTCGAGCGCCTTCAAACGGTGTTTCTATCGTCACGACATAGCCCAGTCGGTCCATACCGCGTCGGCCGGCCCGCCCAGCCATCTGCAAAAACTCCGAAGCCGTCAGCAGCCGGTGGCCTCCATCGGTACGCTTTGACAGGCTAGAGATGACGGTCGTTCGCGCTGGCATATTGATTCCAGCCGCGAGCGTTTCGGTGGCAAACACGACTTTGATCAGCCCGGCCTGAAAGAGCTCTTCGACCAGGCCTTTCCAAGCAGGCAAAATGCCGGCATGGTGCGCGGCAATGCCGCTATAGAGCGGCGTAATCTGTCCGGTTCGCCCAGCGTCTGGGTTGGCGCTCAGAAAACTATCGATCCGCTGCTTGAGCTGAGCGGCCTCGGCTGGGTTTACCAGCGACAGGTTAGACACTTCTTGCACCGCCTGGTCACAGCCTTTGCGGCTGAAGATAAAATAGATAGCCGGCAGCATGTCGCGCTCCTGCAGGCGGCTGACCACATCGCCAATGCTAGCCGTCCTCACCCTTTTCTTTTGGCCGCGCTGACGGCGAGGCGGCTTGCGCCGCTGCTTCAGTCGTGGATGAATGGCACTGCCAGACTCATTGAGCAACGGAAAGAGCCCCTGCATCGTGCAGAAGTAAAAGTCGAGCGGCACCGGCCGATAGTCTGAGTAGATCAGCTCCGTTGGCCCGTGAATCTGATCGATCCAGTCGGTTAGCTGTTCACCATTTGAGACCGTTGCAGAAAGGCCCACCAGCTGAATTTCCGGGGGGCAGTAGATGATCGATTCTTCCCACACGGTGCCGCGCTGACGATCGTTCATGTAGTGACATTCGTCTAGCACAACTGCCTGCACACCCTGTAGCGAGGTGCCGACTTCGCCGATGGTAGTGCCATAGAGCATATTGCGAAAAATTTCGGTGGTCATTACCACGACCGGCGCATCGCGGTTGACCGAGACATCGCCCGTCAGCAGCCCTACCTGGTCGGCACCAAACTGTTCGCGAAAATCGCGCAGCTTTTGATTGGACAGGGCTTTCAGCGGCGTTGTGTAGAAAACCCGTCTGCCCTGCTCCAGCGCTCGATAGATGGCATACTCGCCAACCAGCGTTTTCCCAGAACCGGTCGGCGCGCAGACGATGACTGAGCGGCCCTGGTTGAGCGCTCGAATGGCTTCATTTTGAAAAGAATCTAGCTGAAAGGGAAATAGCTTCTCAGTCGTTAGCACAAATCAAGAGTCTTAACAATAAAAGGACTCTACCTATTGTAGGGAAGCCGCTGGCATTCAGCGCACTGTGACCAAGTTTATGCGTTGACTGAGCCTCAACCGGTAGGTAAAGGCTGTGTGTGCTACCTGTAAAAACTTGACATGCCCAATGCGATCGCCACCTATCAGGTCAATGGTGAAACCTACGTTGTGACTGCCAACGAAGGCGTCGGCCTTGCCTTCAGACGCCGCCGGCTGGCCTAGGTCTTTGATCTGACTCACAGCGCCGAGAGACTTTGAGGACAGGCTCCTTCGCAGCAGCTGCGGAGGAGCTTTTTTTGACGGCCCGGCCCGGCTCATGCCATTCCCGCTCGGGGTGTAGTATGGATCCAGCTTGTTTTCGCGGTCGCAGCGGGTCTATTAGCCTAAACGCCAGATGCCTCAACGGATTTTATTTATTAGTAACGGCCACGGCGAAGACAACCATTCGTCTTATGTGATTCGTCGGCTACAGGCGGTCAGGCCCGATTTAGAGATAGCAGCTATTCCAATCGTTGGCCAGGGGCATGCCTACCGCAAGCGCGGCGTACCGATCAAAAGCCCGACGCTAACGCTGCCTTCGGGCGGATTTACCTACATGGATCGCTGGCGGCTAGTCGACGACATTCGAGCTGGGCTGGTTGGGCTTACCTGGCAGCAGATCCAATCGGTGCGCCGCGAAGCACCGGGCTATGATTTGGTATTTGCAACTGGCGACCTAGTCGGACAGGCCTTTGCCTACCTCAGCGGTCGTCCCTTCATTACCTTCATTTCGCCGCTGTCAGCGATGTATGAAGGCAAGCTGCAGGTCGATCTAATTTTGCAAAGTATTTTGCGATCGCAGCGCTGCCTTACCGTCTTCACCCGCGATACCCATACTGCTAACGACCTGCAGCGTCAGGGCTTTCAAAAAGCCCAGTTTGGCGGTATTCCCTCACTCGACTGGCTCAAGCCGCAGGGCAAAGACCTACAGCTCGATCTAACTCGACCGATGATGGCGCTGCTGCCCGGGTCGCGACTGCCGGAAGCGGTGCGCAACTTTAGGCTGCAGCTAGCGCTAGCGCGTGAAATTGCCCGGCTCAACCCGCAGATCCAGTTTCGGGCGGCGCTGGTGCCAGAGCTAATGCAGCAGCTGCCAGAGATTGCCCCGACCGCCGGCTGGCAGCTACAGGCCGGCCTGCTAACTAACGTGGTTGAGCCCTACATCAAAGTGCGCTGCTACAGCGATGCCTTTAACGATATTGTCTGCAGCACAACGCTGGTCTTGGGCATGGCCGGGCTAGCCGTCGATCAGGCCGTCGCCATTGGCAAACCGGTGCTGCAGATTCCGGGCGAAGGGCCACAGTTTACCTATGCCTTTGCCGAGGCTCAAAACCGGCTGCTGGGGCTCTCTGCCACAACGATCGGGACCCAGCCAGCCGATGCCGAAACGCTGCGTCAGGCGGCTCGCAAGGCGTTAGAAATCGTTCAAGATCAAACCTATCTAGCTGCCTGTATTGAGAACGGCCAGCAGCGGTTTGGTCCGCTCGGCGCGTCTACTCGCATGGCGCAGGCTGTGATCGATTACCTTGACGCTGCCCCGGGTACTGTTCAAGCAGGAGACATCACAGCCGCATGAAGCGTCGTTCTAGCTACTGGCAGCTGCTGCCGTTTCTGCGTCCGCAGTGGCCGCTATTTGCCCGCTCATTTGTGTTTATTCTAGGCTACGTGCTGACGACGCTGCTGCTGCCCTACCTAGCCGGCAAGGTGACCTTCTTTATCAGCCAGGGGCAGGTGCGCCAGATTGCCCTATGGCTGGGGCTAACCACGCTAATTTTCTTGGTGCAAAATATTTTTCAATATGCTGAAAAGGTGGTCAGCATTCGCGCTTCGCTAGAGGTGATCCTGCAGGTGCGTAAGCGGGTCTACGCTCACCTACACCGGCTAGGCATTGACTATTTTGCAGCGAATCAGACCGGCGATCTCTCGTATCGGCTGACCGAAGACATTGATCGGATTGGTGAAGTGATCTACAAGATGTCGCAGCAGTTTGTCTCCTGCGTGCTGCAGCTGATTGCCATTCCGATCTACATGCTGTATCTGAACTGGCCGCTGACGCTGGCGTCGTTTGTGCTAGCGCCGCTAATGGCCTGGCTGATTGGGCAGTTCGGCAATCGCATGCTCGATCTCTCACGGCGCAGTCAAAACCAGATGTCAAATCTGGCCTCGCTGATGACCGAGGTGCTGGGCAATATTCGAGTGGTTAAAGCTTTTGCTGCACAGGACTACGAGACGCAGCGCTTTGGTAAAGAGGCCGAGCACAACCGCGATGCTAAGTTTCGGGCCGAGCATCTAACTGCGATTCAGTATCCGGTGGTGGGCTTTTTAGAAGCGGTCAGCATCATGCTTTTGTTTTTGCTAGGCGGCTGGCAAATCGCGGTAGGCAATCTGCAGCCGCAGGAATTCGTGAGCTATCTGGTAGCCGTGGCGCTGCTGATCCATCCAATTGACCTGGTGACGCAGCACTACAATGCCTTTAAGCAGACCGAAGCCTCCGTCGAGCGCGTCTTTGAGATTTTTGCAGAAAAACCGACCTTAGTAGAGAAGCCGGACGCGATCGCAATGCCGCCAGTGACCGGCAAGGTTGAATATCGTCAGATTAGCTTTGCTTATGCGGCCGGTAAGCCCGTCTTTCAAAATCTGTCGCTGCTGGTGCATCCGGGCGAAGTAATTGCGCTAGTCGGGCCATCCGGGGCTGGCAAGACGACGCTGGTTAACCTGCTGCCGCGCTTCTACGATCCGCAGCAGGGCCAGGTGCTGATTGACGGCATTGATGTGCGCGATGTGACTATCAGCAGCCTGCGTCATCAGATTGGCATTGTGCCGCAGGAAACGACGCTATTTTCAGGGTCGCTGGCGCAAAATATTGCCTACGGTCAGACCGAGCTTGACTACGATGCGATTGAAAAGGCGGCCCGCATTGCCAACGCGCACGACTTTATTAGTCAGTTTTCGCAGGGCTATCACACCTGGGTCGGTGAGCGCGGCGTCAACCTTTCTGGCGGGCAGCGACAGCGCATTGCGATCGCGCGCGCTATCCTGCTCGACCCGCGCATTTTGATCCTCGACGAAGCCACTTCCGCCCTCGATTCTGAGTCAGAAGCGCTGGTGCAAGAAGCCCTAGAGCGCGTCATGCAGGACCGCACCGTGTTTGTCATCGCGCATCGGCTCAGCACCGTTCGCAAAGCCGATCGCATTTTGTTTATTGAACACGGTCAGGTGATTGAATCGGGCACGCATTTTGAGCTGCTGGATAAGCAGGGACGGTATTCGCAGTTTTATGCGCAGCAGTTTAAGGAATAGCAGCGAGCGCTGCCGATGCCCATTCTATGTCGTTGCGTCAGCTGCTAGCTGATCGAGCGCCTGCTGCATCTTGGCAACGACCCGCTGATAGCAGGCTTCTACATAGTCAGCATCTTTGGCAGCGGCACGGCCGTAGCGCTCGAAAGTGACTGGCGCACAGACTTTGGTGTGGATTTGTACCGGCAGCGGAATATTGGGCAATGGCCCCAGCGCTAGCCCCCAGGGCAGGCCCAGATAGACAGGAAAGACTTCTGGATCGACGCCGTTCAACCAGGGTATAAGTCCCCAGTCGTGCAGCTGGCGAATCAGCGGGTAGATGTCTTCAAGCACAATCAGCGTATCGTGAGCGCCCCAGGCAACCAGCGGCACGATAGGTACCTGCTCTCGCAGCGCTAGCTTGATAAAGCCCTGACGATTGAAAAAGCAAATTTGCTGACGCCGCCGATGCGGTCGAAACACATCCTGCGCGCCGCCAGGATAGACCAGAACGCTAGCATTTTGGCGTAGCGCCGCGATCGCAAACCGAGGCTTTGCCGGCACCGCACCCAGCTTAGCGGCATAGCTAGCAGCATGAGGGTTCATTTGCCATACGCTCGGGTGCATTAGGCCATAAATCGATCGCTCATAGCCAACGCGCCGAAACCAGTCGACCATAAACATGTACATATCAGGAGCGACAAGGCCGCCGCTGTGGGAGCCAACAAACAGCGCTTGCCCAGCTGGAATATGCTGCCAACCGCCGGTCTGAACGCGAAAATAATGCCGGTAGACCCATTCCCAAAACGGCATCCAGACCTGGATGAAGTCGCGATCGCGCAGAAAGTATTGAGTCGTCTTGGCTGAAGGTTGCATCAAAGCAGCTGTCACAGAAGGCTGCTTCAGTATTCCCACTGAGGTAGCTGTTAGGCAACTATCGTATTAGAGAAATGCATCAGAACATGCTAGCAGAGCGGCTGCAAAACACAGGTCGCAAGGCAGCCCTTTTAGCTGCTTGCACCGCCGCGATGTCTCATTCCCCTGTACTGCAAAGAGCTGCGTAATTAGAGTAAGTTTGCTACAATCCGCCCAGTCACTACTTCTTTTCCCAATGGCCAGCCTGCTAAATCTGCTCCAAGAAAGCTTTGCATTGCAGTTTAGCCTGCTGGTTGTGATCACAATTGCAGGCCTGCTGCTGCTGGGTCAGCTGGGTGCCTTTTTGATCGATCTGAGCATCAAGTATTTGGCTACGCCGGAGCTTGAGGAGATTTATCGAAAGGTGATTGAGCCGCGTCGAGCACTGCTAGGCGGCGTGATTGCTTTGGGGCTGTTCGATGTGACGGTGTGGCTATTTTTCAAAGTCTTTTTGCAAGTCCCCTGGTATGCCTCGATTGAAACGCCAGTAACGCTGACGTTTACGATAGCGCTAGGCTGGCTATTTTCGCGCCTGTTTAAAGAATACTTTGGCAGCTATGTGCTAGATGCCGCTGCGAAAAAGGGTCGCAAGGTCAACAGCGAGTTTTTAGTGCTGGCGAAGTTTTTTGCCAATTTCGCCATCATTGTGCTGCTAGTGATTCTGTTTGGGCAGACGCACAGCTTCAACGTATTTGGCGTGATTGCTAGCCTGGGCGTGGGCGGCATTGCGATCGCATTTGCAGCTCAAAAGGTGCTAGAGCAGCTCTTAGGCGGCGTGGTCATCTATATCGATCGCCCCTTTGGCGTCGATGACTACATTGGCCTCTCTGACGGTACCTATGGTCGAGTTGAGTCAATCGGGCTGCGCTCAACCAAGGTCAGAACGTCTGGTAAAGGGACGCTGGCGATTGTACCAAACAACGCGATTATTCAATCCACCGTTGAAAATTTCACCGGTGCAAAGAAAGTCATGGCGCTGCTCTATCTCAACTTTTACCGGGTGATTCCAGCTGACGAGCAGGCGCTGATTCGGCAGGTAGTGCTTGACAGTACAAAAGACATTTTTGGCCTAGATCCGCGCAGCACTGATATCGTTTTTAAAGAGGACAGCGAGCAGCGTAGAACTCAGGCGCAAATTACCTTTTTCATTTTGGGCTCTGGCGATGTTTCAATGAATATTCGCCGTCAGCTGCTTGATATTGCTAACCAAAACCTGACTCAGCGGCTCAAAGAATACGGCATCGCTTTTGATATCGAAGCGCCGACGATATACGTTGACTCTCCGATTACGATTTAAGAGACTCCAATGAACCTGTCTGACATTTTAGAAACGCTGCAGCTGGAGCTACCCGCCTTTTCAGAAATTCCCAAGATTTTTATTTTCTTGGTCTCGGTCCTGCTAGCGATCTTGATTGGCCGCTATACGCCTCGAATTGTGTGGCTGATTGTGCATCGCTTTTCAAAGGATCAGGTAGCAACCATTTATGACAGCCTAGTTCAGCCGATTCGCGGTGCCTTCAAGGTCGCAGGTACCTTTTTGCTGCTGTCGCTGTCGCTGGTCTGGCTGCAGGAGGACTACAGCAGCCTGCATGATTTTTTAGAGCCACTGGTTGAGCTGGGGGTGATTGTCAGCGTGGCTTGGCTAGCCTCGCGGCTGTTTCGTCAGTTCGTGCGGCTCTATGGCATCGAAATGCTCAGGCGCTTAGGTCGCGAGGTGGACGAGCTGCTGCTGGTGCTCGAAACGCTAGTCAACGTGATGATTGGCTTTATTGCCGTACTGGCCTTTGCACAAAGCCAAAACTTTAATCTGATTGGCCTGATGGCCAGCTTGGGGATTGGGGGACTTGCGATCGCGTTTGCGGCTCAAAAGATCTTGGAGCAGCTGCTAAGTACCATTGTGCTCTACCTCGATCGGCCCTTTGTCCCGGGCGACTATATTCGCGTTAGCCTCAACCCCCACGCGCAAGATGTCTATGGTCGCATCGAATCGATTGGCCTGCGCTCAACTAAGTTGCGCACCTCGGCCAAGAGTACGCTGGTGATTATCCCTAATAACACGCTAGCTAATCTCGATATCGAGAACGTGACGCGCGGTAAGAAAGTGATGGTGATGCTCTACCTAGACTTTCTCAAGCCGCTCGATGAGCAAGACGCGGCTTTGGTTAAGCAGGTTGTCACCAAGAGTACCGAGTCTCTGTTTGGTATTGACCCAGGCAGCACCAGCATTACTTTCTCTGGGCGCGACAATAACGGCAGCACGCTGCAGACCAGAGCGCGAGTGACTTTCTTCATCTTAGGCTCTAGCGAAGATTCGATTCAGCTACGCAAGCGCCTGCTAGAGCTTGCCAGCGATAAGATTGCTAAGCAGCTCAATACCTACGGCATTGAATTCACGGTGCAGGAACCGACGATCTACGTCGAGTCGCCAGTGACTATCTAGCGAGATGGATCAGATAAGATAGTACTAGCTACAAGTTTCATTGGGCTGAAGGCTGTCTGAGTGTGGCGTGATGCCGAGCACAATCTTTGTACTGAGGGGCATACTCAATGTCATCACAAGAAAATAAAGCCATTGCCCGACAATTTTGTGAAGAAACCTGGGGTAAAGGAAATCTACTGGCAGTAGATAATCTTGCTAGCCGTGATTTCCAAGTTTTTTACCCCATTCTTCCTAAACCGCTTGATTGTGAAGGCTTTAAAGCCTGGGTCGCTGACGTACATACAGGATTTCCTGACTTGCAGTTTGTGATTCAAGACGCGATCGCAGAAGGTGAAAAAGTTGTGATCCGCTGGGTTGCTCAAGGAACTCACCAGGGTGACATTAAGCTGCTAAATCTTTCTCCAACCGGAAGAGCCGTATCGTATACCGGCATTATC
>JAAHIA010000360.1 GCA_010671975.1 Leptolyngbya sp. SIO4C1
TCAACCTGTCTATAACCCTATGTATTCATCACACATCTCATCTGATATCTACAGCCTCTGGCTACCATCGCAATCTGCTTCATCCGGCTCGATATTTGGCCCGAGGTCGAGCGGCGTGGTGCCGATGGTGGTTGAGCAGTCAGGTAGAGGCGAGCGAGCGTTTGATATCTATTCGCGACTGCTGCGAGAACGCATCGTTTTTCTAGGCACAGCTGTAGACGACACGGTCGCCGATTCCATTGTGGCGCAGCTGCTGTATCTGGATGCCGAAGATCCTGAAAAGGATGTACAGCTCTACATCAATTCGCCGGGCGGTTCAATTACGGCTGGCATGGCGATATACGATACGATGCAGCAAATTCGGCCCGATGTGGTTACCATTTGCTTTGGGTTGGCTGCTAGTATGGGGGCGTTTTTGCTATCGGGCGGTGCTAAAGATAAGCGCATGGCACTTCCTAGTTCGCGAATCATGATCCATCAGCCGCTAGGCGGTGCTCAAGGACAAGCCGTTGATATTGAAATTCAGGCGCGGGAGATTCTTTATCTCAAGCGCCGTCTCAATGAGCTGCTAGCAGAGCATACTGGGCAGCCCCTAGAAAGGATTGAGACCGATACTGAGCGTGACTTTTTTATGTCAGCTCAAGAAGCCAATGACTACGGTCTGATTGATCAGGTCATTTCTCGGCCTACTATGCCTGCTGATTCGACGTTAACTGCGCTAGGTTAGGGCACATATGTCTAAATATGACTCCCATCTCAAATGTTCCTTCTGTGGAAAATCTCAGGAGCAGGTGCGCAAGCTCATTGCTGGTCCGGGAGTCTACATTTGCGATGAATGTGTTGATCTGTGTAACGAAATTCTAGACGAAGAGCTGTTTGATTCGAGCTCAGCCGTCTCACCGCCGGTGCCGCGTCGAGAGCAGCAGCCAGAGCGCCGGCGCAAGGTCCCCTCCCCCATCTCGCTCACTCAAATTCCCAAGCCGCGCGAAATTAAGGCCTACCTAGATGAGCATGTGATTGGTCAGAACGAGGCGAAAAAGGTCCTCTCCGTAGCGGTTTACAACCACTACAAGCGACTTAGCCACGTGCAGTCAGGCGGCGATAGCGGCGATGAGGGGGTTGAGCTGCAAAAATCGAACATTTTGCTGATTGGGCCGACCGGCTGCGGCAAGACATTACTGGCTCAGACGCTAGCCTCAATCTTGGATGTGCCTTTTGCCGTAGCCGATGCGACAACGCTGACTGAGGCAGGCTACGTCGGCGAAGATGTCGAGAACATATTGCTGCGGCTGCTGCAGGTAGCCGATCTAGACGTCGAAGAGGCCCAGCGCGGCATTATTTACATCGACGAAATCGATAAGATTGCTCGCAAAAGCGAAAATCCCTCCATTACGCGCGACGTCTCCGGCGAAGGCGTGCAGCAAGCGCTATTAAAAATGCTGGAGGGTACGGTCGCCAACGTGCCGCCTCAGGGCGGCCGCAAACATCCCTACCAGGACTGCATTCAGATTGACACCAGCAATATTCTCTTTATCTGCGGCGGTGCCTTCGTTGGGTTAGAGAAAATCGTTGAGCAGCGCACCGGCAAGAAATCAATGGGCTTTGTGCAGTCAGGCGAGTCTCAGTTTAGCCGCGATAAGCGAGCGGCGGACGTGCTAAAGAACCTGGAAGCCGATGATATTGTCAAGTTTGGCATGATTCCTGAGTTCATCGGTCGTATTCCTGCCATTTCGGTGGTTGAGCCGCTAGACGAAGAGGCCCTCGTGGCGATTTTGACTGAGCCCAAGAACGCGCTGGTGAAGCAGTTCAAAAAGCTGATGCTGATGGATAACGTCAATCTGGACTTCAAGCCGGACGCGATTCGGGCGATCGCAAAAGAAGCCTTCCGTCGCAAAACCGGCGCCCGCGCCCTGCGCAGCATCATTGAAGAAATCATGCTGGATGTGATGTATGAGCTGCCCTCGCGCAAAGACGTGAAGCGCTGCCAGATTACGCGCGAGATGGTGGAGAAGCGCTCTACGGCCGAACTCTTAATGCATCCTTCCTCTTTGCCTAAGCCAGAATCTGCTTAAGTAGAGAGCAGCCCTCTCCGCAGCATATTTCTATGGCCTACGTCGACATTAACGGCGTCAAGCATTACTACGAGTGGATTACTGAATCGGCTCACCCTGGCAACAAGCCAACGCTTTTGTTTGTGCATGGCTGGGCCGGTTCGGCTCGCTATTGGGAATCTACCGCCCGGGCAGTCGCCGCTGACTACGACTGTCTGCTGTACGACATGCGCGGCTTTGGTCGCTCAGAGGCAGCGCCTGCTGAGGCAATGCTCGAGCATGTCGAACTCGGCACGATGGAAAACTTTGCTGAAGATCTCAAAGCGCTGCTCGATGCGCTACTGCTAAAGCAGGTTTATCTCAATGCTCATTCGCTCGGTGGCTCAGTTGCGCTTTATTTCTTAGAGCGCTACCCGGAGCGGGTCCGCAAGGCGATCTTGACCTGCAATGGCAGTTTTGAATACGACGAAAAAGCGTTTGAGGCGTTTTACCGCTTCGGTGGCTACGTCGTGAAGTTTCGTCCCAAGTGGCTAGGCAAGATACCGCTAGCGCCCTACTTTTTTATGTCGCGGTTTCTGCATCGCCCGATTCCGGCCAGCGAAAAGCGCGCCTTTTTAGATGACTTTTTGCTAGCAGACGAAGCCACGGCCCTGGGCACCATGCGCTCTGCAGTGAGCCAGCATGCCACCGTCGCCATGCCCAAAGCGTTTGCTGCCCTGCAGGTACCGACGCTGCTCGTGTCAGGGCAGCATGACAAGATTACGCCGGCTGAGCTAGGGCGACAGGCCGCCGAGATGAGCGATCGCATCGAGTATGTGATGATGCCGAAGACGGCTCATTTTCCGATGCTAGAAGACCCTAATCGCTATCGAGAGATTATGCTGGATTTTTTAAATCGGTAGAATGACGGTACGACCTAACCCTGTCACCCCATGTCTTCTATCGTTTTAGACCTCAGCCCCTTTATTCAGCTGAGTGATGAGCAGTTTTACCAGCTCTGTCAAAATCATCGCGACATCAAATTTGAGCGCAACGCCAGTGGAGAGCTCATCATTATGCCCCCCGTGGGAGGAGAAAGCGGCAGTCGTGAAGCCGACTTAATCACTGATTTGACTATTTGGAATCGTCGAACGCAGCTTGGCCTGGTGTTTAGCTCCTCAACTTGCTTCAGACTGCCGAATGGCGCTAATCGCTCCCCGGATGCTGCTTGGGTGGCAATAGACAGATGGCAGCAGCTCACGCCTGAGCAGCAAAAACGCTTTCCGCCCCTCTGTCCTGACTTTGTCATTGAGCTGCGCTCTCAGAGCGATCTGCTGCAGCCGCTACAGATAAAAATGCAGGAGTATCTTGAAAATGGGCTACGGCTAGGCTGGCTGATCAATCCGCAGGCTCGACAAATTGAGGTTTATCGAGCTCATCAGCCTAGGTCTGTGCTAGAAAATCCTGAAGTGCTTAGCGGCGAAGCCGTCTTACCCGGTTTTGAGATGAGTTTGGCAACCCTGTGGGGCCCTGTGAGGATAGAGCCGCTGCCCTAATCGAGCCCGAGCTCTCGCTTGAGCACCTCAATGGACTTTTCGCCAATATAGTTTTCGCAGTAGAGAATCTTAGGCGGGCGGATGATATCGTTGCGCGCTGCGAGCATGGCTTCTTTGATCGCCGGGTAGCTGGCCTTGTCGAGCGCCGCAATCGTATGAGCGCTGCGGACGACGGCATTGAGCTTCTGACTATCGTCGGTTTGGGCCGTCATCACCAAAATTTCATCTCCTCGCAGGCTGTAGGCTAAAACCTCAGCCGCGCGTAAAATGCCAGAGCTGAGGCTGACCAAACCCAAGCAGGTATCTTTGGGCAGATCTTTGAGCTGGGAAAGCTCCTGCGCATAGTCGTAGATGTCGATGGGAATGACGCGCACCGACTTGGGGGCCGCGATCGCTTCTGCTTCGTTAATAAAGTAGCGGCTGGTCACCACCGTACCTGAGCGAGTTTGCGCCAGTACGTTTTCCAGCTCCTCCATTGGCACCAGCTGCACGGGAATATGTAAAGCCTGCTCTAGCTCCCGCACCATCAGCTCACCGGCGCCAATATCCTGTCGAGGGGTGGTCACCAGCACGCGAGCGCTACAGCGCAGCCGCCAGTCAATTTCAGCCAAGAACAGCTCGCGGGCCTGATGCAGCGAGCAGCCCTGTCGCAGCAGGTCGTCTAGGCTATTTTCCACCAGCTCCTGCGCCTTAGGAAACTGCTCTAGCAGCGGTGAGCGAGGCTTGGCAATTTCGACGCTGCCCTGCGTGCGCACATAGATACCAGAGCCGGGCTGTGCCTCTACCACGCCGGCTTCTTCGAGCTGGCGGTACACTTTGCTAATCGTATTGCGGTGCAGTCCGGTCTGCATTGCCAGCTGGCGGGTGCTGGGCAGGCGATACCCTGGCGGATACTGCCGCGACGCGATCGCAAACCAGATCTGGTCGTAGAGCTGCGTAGAGGCCGGGATTTCGCTATCGGTTTGGATATGAAACTGAACCACGGGAATACCCTCGCTGAAAGCTGCCTGATGATAGAGCCAGAAGTAGCCATTCTCTATATAGAAGGGTAATCGGGAATGCGCGTTTCGTGTGTGACACTCTAGATTTAAGTGGCATAGGAGATATTTCTTAACAATTTGGCATTTTAGAGTTGGGACTTTGGACTTGCCCTGAGGAGATCTCGCCAAAATCTCAGATCTCAAATCTAAAATGAAGCCATGGAACTTCAGACACAGACAGTAAACATTCAAAACGGCGACGTTACGCTGCCAGCCTATCTGGCAATGCCAACCGGCGAAGGTCCCTACGCTGCCATCGTCGTGCTGCAGGAGATTTTTGGCGTCAATGCGCATATTCGAGCGGTGGCTGATCGCATTGCTCACGAAGGCTACATTGCGATCGCGCCGGCTCTCTACCATCGCCAGGCACCTGATTTTGAGACTGGCTATACGCCTGAGGATATTAAGATTGGCCGGCAGTATAAGGTACAGACTAAGGCCGATGAGCTGCTGAGCGATATTCAAGCGGCTATCGACTATGTGAAGCAGCTGCCACAGGCCAAACCAG
>JAAHIA010000361.1 GCA_010671975.1 Leptolyngbya sp. SIO4C1
AGTAACGCTACCATGTAACGCGAGCTGCCGCTGGTTGGGCCGGCTGCGGTAAAAATGACGGTCGATCACATTATTACTGGCAGCCCCAGTAGCCGTTCCAATACGGGAGCGGTTAAACTAAGGCGGGATGAGACGTGGAAGCAGGAAATGAGCCGAGCCGATCGGCGAACTGTAAAAGCGATAACGCTTTTCTTGCTCAAGAAATACGGCTATCTTTAACCCTGTTCCCAATCTAAGCTAGAGAACGCTTGGCTCAAGATTGCTCAACTATCAAAAGCTGCTGGTTTAGCAGCCAAGACAATGACGCTCCCCGACTTTCTCTGCATAGGCGCAATGCGCTCAGGCACAACCTGGCTTGACGGCATTTTAAGATCTCATCCGCATATCTATCTGCCTGAAAGGCGCAAGGAAATCCATTTTTTTGATCAGTACTATCAGCGCGGGCTAGATTGGTACGAAGACTTCTTCCCTGCCTCAGCGGAAGCCAATCAATATCAGCGCATCGGTGAGATCACGCCGGCCTATCTGTACTTTCCTGAAGTTGCCGCTCGCATTCAAGCGCATCTGCCCAACTGCCGCTTTATCGCCGTTCTGCGCAATCCCGTCGACCGCGCCTATTCTCACTATGGGTTTCATGTGAAAAATCGGGCCGAAACCAAGGCGTTTGCAGAGCTGATTGCAGATGACTCTGAGATCTTTCTAAAGGGGCTCTACGGTCGGCAAATTGAGCAGTATTTTCAATACTTTCCACCAGAAAACTTTTTGCTGATGATCTACGAGCAGGTGATTGCTGCACCAGATCAGGCACTGCGGCAGCTTGGCAGCTTTTTAAGCGTCGAGCCGAGCCAGTTTGATCCGGCTAGCCTTTCTCAAAGAGCCAATTCTTCTGGCTATGTGCGATTTCCCAAAGTCAGAGCCGCAGCCTGTGGCATCAGGGATTTTTTGCGCGATCGCGATCTAGACTGGCTTTGGAATCTCGGCAGAGCTTCGGGCCTCAAATCTCTTTTAGAAACCAAATTAGACCGTCAAGATCGGTCGCTAGCGCCGATATCAGCCGAGTTGCGGCTAGCCCTGTCTGAACGATATGCAGCCGATATTGCGGCGTTAGAAAAGCTCATAGACACCGATCTCTCTATCTGGAGGTGCTAGCAAGTCACCATGACCGATCATCCCTCAAGCAGTACTACTCGCTTAGCCGTATTGATGTCTTGCTATAACCGGCGTGACACCACTCTGAGCTGCCTGAAGTCGCTTACAGCTCAGGCCAGCCCGAACATTAGGATAAAGGTCTATCTAGTGGACGATGGCAGCACCGATGGCACGGCTGCTGCCGTCAGCGCTGACTACCCAGAGACTACGATTCTGCAGGGCAACGGCGCGCTATTTTGGGTGGGCGGAATGCGGCTCGCCTTTGCGGCTGCAATGCAGGCGGGCCATGACCACTACCTGTGGCTCAACGACGACACGATTTTGGAGCCAGATGCGATCGCGACTTTGATTGCCACGCACCGAGCTCTGCAAGCTCAGGGGCAGTCTGATGCCATTGTTGTGGGCTCAGTCAAAGATGCAACCAGCGGCCTGTTGACCTACGGCGGTCGAGTGCGCTCGACCCGTCACTTTTACCACAAGTTTCAGGCGGTTGAGCCAGGAGACAGCCCGAAACAATGCGATACGATGCAGGGGAACTGCGTGCTCATCCCGCAGTCTGTCGCTGAAAAGGTTGGCAACATCGATGATGTTTTCATTCACACCATGGGAGACCTAGACTACGGTCTTAGAGCTGGTCAGCTCGGCTGTTCTGTTTGGTTAGCGCCTGGCTATTTGGGCACCTGCTCTCAAAATTCAGTACGCGGCAGCTGGGTCGACACCCAGACGTCTGTCTTCGAGCGATTGCAAAAGGTGACGCAGCCTAAGGCGTTTCCGCTTAAAGCCTGGACGGTGTTTGCTAGGCGCTATAAGGGTAGGCTGTGGTTTCTTTACTGGGGCCTGCCCTACCTGCGGGCCGTGGTTGGCTATCGCCAGCTGAGCGCGTCTCCCACCTTTCGCGCCGACTCGTATCGCGCTAGCTCACATGCTGACTCATAGGCCGCTATGGTCCGCCTGTCCTGACGGTGGCTTGTGACAGTGGCCTGACAGCAGACTGACAGCAGCCAGACAGTAGCCGGTGAGTGGCCGGTGCTAGAACCCGTGAATAGAGAGAAAGCAATGATTATCAATCGCGAAAAGAAATATCTGTTCATACAGATTCCCCATACGGCGTCAACTGCCCTCGGTAAAGAGCTTTGTCTTAACTATGGGGGAGAGCCAATATTGCGCAAGCATTCCCTGTATCACGAATTTTTGCGCTCAGATATTCCACACAAGGACCAGTACTTTGTGTTTGCTACGGTGAGAAACCCGCTAGACGATGTTGTCGGCCGATATTTTAAGTTCAAAACCAATCACGGTGAGATTTTTACAACGCCTCAATACTCAAGTAAGAATGGCGGATTCGTCAGTCAGAAGCGGCTAAAGCAGTACGCGTTCATTCAAGAAAAAGAAGCCAGCTTTGCCGAGTTCTTTAAAAAACACTATCGGCTGACCTACGACAACTGGGTTAGCATGGTCAGAGCGGATTGCGACTTTATCATTCGCTTTGAAACGCTGCAAGCTGACTTTTCAAAGGTACTGGCGCTGATTGGCCTAGCGCAGAAGCGGCCGCTGCCAGTCAGCAATAAGACCGCTAAGCAAGACGCTGATCCGTCTACTTACTACACGCCAGAGATTCGTCAGCAGGCGTGCGAAATCTTTGGCCCGTTTATGGAGAAATGGCACTATGAGTTTCCCTCACATTGGGAGTCTACCTATCCTTGGACGCGAAAAGTAGAGTTTGAGCTGCTTGGCCAGATGAGAAAGTTCTATCGAAAATTTTTGAATAAGCGATATCTATAATTTACGAGCGCGTACTCACGCCCGAGCCTAAATGCTTAAAAAACAGCTGAAACCCATTTTGAAATATCCGTTTCCACTGACGGTGAGAGAGGCGAGGGCCTATGTCAGCAGCCCTAAAGTGCTGATTAACAGCCTACCTAAGTCAGGCACTTTTTTGTTGAGAAGGCTGCTCTCGCTGCTGCCGCAGTTTGCCCCGCGCTGGTCCTATCACGGGCTAGTGGCAGAGACGCCCAACCTATTTGACAGACTGACCAATATTCAAAAGGGACAATATGTCTCAGGACATCTCTACTGGAGCCAGGCTCTAGCGGATGTTCTAGAAACCGCAAATATTTCGACGCTATTTATCATCAGAGATCCGCGCGATGTCGTCGTATCTCTGACTAACTACCTAACCTATCGGAATAAGAACCATCGCCTGCACAGCTATTTTAAGCAGCTAGGGTCGGACTCGGAGCGGCTGATGGCTGCCATTGTGGGCATCGATGCTTGCTTGCTCGGCGATCGGAGAGAAGAGTCTATTGGTGAGCATGTGGCCTGCTTCTATCCGTGGCTGAGCGAAAAAAGATGCTGCTCTGTTCGCTTTGAAGATTTAATTGGCTATTCTGGCGGCGGCAGCAGCGAAAAACAGTTAGAAAACGTGTGTGCTATTGTCGACTACTTAGGGCTTGATCTACCAGCGGCCAGGCTCAAAAAGATTTCTAATCGGCTGTTTTTTCAGAGCTCGACTACTTTTAGGAAAGGTCAAATCGGCGACTGGCAAAATCACTTTAGCCCAGCGCATAAGCAGGCATTTAAGGCCGTTGCAGGCAAAGCGCTGATTCAGCTGGGTTATGAAAAGGATGATAGCTGGTAGCAGCTAATTCCAACGAAACTCTATCTGGCAAACTGACTATGCGCCTACTAATTGTTTCTACGCTTGATTCTAAGGAGCCCTTTGGCGCATTTACCCGACCGTTTTATCTGGGCCTGTATCTGTCTAAGCAGTTTGATGTCTGTCAGCTGGGGCTAGACTGCTCCGCTGTTCACTATGGTAAAGCGGTTTCGGTCGGTTCGCGAGGGCTAGGTGCCTACCTGCGGGCGCTGCGTCAGTGCGTCGCTGACTTTCAGCCAGATATTATCTACGCCCAAGAGACGCTGCCTGGCGTTGCGGCACTGCTGGCCAGCAAACTTGGGTTCGCTCAGCGGCCGGCTCTGGTATTCGACTTTCATACGCTGTCTGCCTTTGAATATTGGACTCGCCTGCCCGCTGCGCCCAATCGCTTGCAGGCCCTGAAGCAGCTGACTAAGACCTACGTGGCGCAGGGCTCGCTAGTGCTGTCTGGTCGACCGATTATTGCCGCCGGTACGCCGGTCGCTGAGGGCATTGCCGCCTGGTATGGTGTCAGTCACCCGAGAGTTCACAGCGTAGGCAACGGGGTACCAGAAGATCTTTTGACGTTTGCGGGTGCTGACGATCCCTATCAGAGGCTGCGGCCGGCTAAAGTCGCTGCGGTTATCGCGCCTAAGACATTTCAGTTTCCTAGCAATGACATGTCGGTGGACATGACGGTCGCGATCGCCAAGCGCTTGGCTGCTCACAAAGAAACCATTCAGTTTGTGGTGATTGGTCGCGATGCTGACAATCTGTCAGAGCCGCTGCCAGACAACCTTTCTTTTGCCGGATTCTTGCCGAGCCGCCGCGATTTTTTAGCGCATCTACACCACGCTGATGTTGGGCTTTTGCCTTTCCCCAAAGCAGCCGTTGCTGGCGGAGCGCGCAATAAAGCGCTTGACTACCTAGCCTGCCAAAAGCTTGTCATTTCGACGCCTGAAGGCATGCGAGGCTTAGAGGCGTTTGAGCCTGGCCAGCATCTGCTGGTCTCAGCAGATTCAGCTGAAGCAATGGCCGAGACCCTTCTAGCGACCTGCCAAAACTTTGAGGACTATCGGCCACTGGCCGAGACAGCCTTTCAGCTTGTGAAGAGAGAATATTCCTGGCAGGCAATGGCTGAGAAGGTAGCGGTTATTCTCAAAACAGCTGCCGATCGGTCAGTCTGAGTCAGATCGCTCCGGCAGAGCGTAGGCCCCGATCCCGGCGGCAGCGGGCTGATCGACGCCGCCCGGCGGCTGCGGCGCGTGCGCGGGGTGGCCTTTGCGGCGCTCTCGCGTGAGGACGTGGTGCGGCACCCGCTGGTGCAACGGATCATCGA
>JAAHIA010000362.1 GCA_010671975.1 Leptolyngbya sp. SIO4C1
AGCGGGCTGAGATGAAGGATCAGACCCGGTTGCGCCAGCAGGCGGTGCGGTAGCGGGGGGATGGTTGAGCGCATAGGTGGCTTCTAGCCCGTGCACGATGGCCTGCGCGATTTGTCGCAGCCTGACAGTTTTGAAAAAGCCGGGTTTGCAATTGAGGCGCAAACTGCGGCGGCTAATGGCGCGCTCAGGGTCTCGGTTACCTATGGCGAAGCGCTCTACGACAGTCGCCTAGATACTAGCCCGGCGCTGGAGACCATCAAGCGCGAGATACAGGCTCAGCTCCAGCAGTCTCAAACAGCCCAGGCCATCGTGCACGGGCTAGAAGCCACCTATGCGCTCAACCATCCCCCCGCTACCGCACCGCCTGCTGGCGCAACCGGGTCTGATCCTTCATCTCAGCCCGCTCAGCCAGCCGACTCCTCTGGCTCTAATAATGACTTTAGTGGTGCTACCGGTGACTTTAATGGCGCCGGCAGCAAGTTAGACGCTAAGCTGGCAGCTGGCATTGGCACTGGCATACTCGGCGGCAGTGGGTTAGCCCTGCTGATCTGGCGGCGGCGGCGCTATCAGCAGCTAGAACGGCACCAGATCGTGCTTAAGGCGCGGATTACGACACTACTCATGGCCTGTCACGACCTGCTCTCAGGCGATAGCCCTGCCGATACAATTTTGTATAGCCTATTTTCTGCCGCTGGCGGCCAGCAGTATGCTGAGCTAGACCAAGCAGTCCAGACAGGTTTACTGCAGGCGCGGCAGGCGCTTAACCAGGCCTTTATCACACAAGATCAGCTCGCCCAGCGGTCGCCTAAGTGGCCTTGGGATCTCAATCGGCAGGTTAAAAGCTGGGAGACGCTCTACCTGACGCTGATTGGTCAGCAGCTGCACCGCGAAAACCTGACCGACTCAGAACTGCGGGTTGTGCTCGATCCGCTGCAGACGCTAGACGCCTACCGCTGGGAAAATCGGCTGGCCGCCCCGCTCAAGCAGCTGCAGCAAAAGCTGGCAGAGACACCGCTGGCGATTGAGCTCAAGCTAACGCCGCTGACGGCAGACACTGACTCGCTCGGCATTCTAGGCATGGTTCAGCAGATCAAGGCGCAAATTGTGCGCCTGCGAGAATCAGAAGTCACTGCACCTAAGCGGCTAGTCGCCCTGCAGCAGTACTGCCAAAAAATTGCGGCTGTTTTGCCCAATGACCTAGGGCTCTCAGTAGATGACCTACTGGCCGGGGTCCGTCAGCTGCTAGATCATGCGGCAGCCGCTATGGCGCAAACTCGCTTTTTGGAAACGCTGGCTGACTGCGAGCAGGCCGCCGCTGCGCTGAGCGGGGTGATCGATTACCGCGACGCGATCGCAGCCTACCGCCAGCATCAAACCGAGATTCAGACCCTGCTTGCGGCTGGGTTTCGCCCCCCTCAGTACGCCACCCAGCAGGCTGCTCTAGAAGACTGTCTAGCCATCGGTCGGCGCGCGATCGCGGCTGGCGACTATGCCACCATCCCTGACCATCTAGCTGTCCTCTCCCAGCTCGATCGGTCACTACTGCAGCATGTGCGTCAGTGGCAGCAGCGCTATGACCGCAACTGTCAGCAGCTAGAGCACCTGCAAGACAGGCTAAGCCAGCTCAGCTCGCTATTAGATAGTGTCACGACCGCAGACTGGCCAGAGCTGCAGCGCTATCCTGCCGATAACTGGCAGAGCGTCGTTGATAGCTTGCCCACAGCTGAGCGCATTTTACGCGCTGCCGATCGCTCTGAGCTACCGCAAATTGCTGCGCTCAACAGCCTTCAGCAGCAGCGGCTAGACGTAGCACAGCAGCAGCTTCAGTCTGTCTGTCAGCAGATAGACAGGGCTGAAGGGCAAATTTTACAGGTGCGACAGCAGCTAGAAATGGTGCAAACGCTTGCGATCGCGCTCGCCGATTGGATTACTCAGTCTGGCGATCGGCTACGTCAGATTGATGCCTTCTGCTCTAACAAATTTTTTGGTCTGTTTGGCCATAGCGAGCCGCAATTACAAACTGCAGCCGCTGCGCTAGATCAGGCACAGCAGCAGGTGCTGCTGCAGCAGTACATGTCCGGACTGGCCAGGCACGATGAAGCCGGCCATCTAATGCCCAAAGTCTACCTTGGCAAGCTGGTTGAAATGGCTCAGGCCACCGAGCGCCGCGTCAATGACTGGGATGCCGGTAGCGCTGGCCGCAGCGACTATCGACGTGAGATCGCCCAGATGCCTTCGACCAGAACGATTGAGACGGCCTCTGGGGATGGCATTCACTACCTCTATCAGCAGTTAAATGAGGCAAAAGCGCTGCTGAAGTCGGCTAGGCGATCAGCTGAGGCTGCCATTCGCCGTGCCCAGCAGCGCCGCCGTGAAGCAGAACGTCGGCATGCAGCTAGCCGCTCCTCCTACACCAGCTCAGCTTCTAGCCGCTCCTCTCATGCTTCCGGTAGCTCACGCCGATCTAGCCGCAGCGCCTCACACGGGTCTTCATCGCGCCGGTCGAGCACCGGCTCTTCAAAAGGATCGAGCCGACGCCGCTAGCAGCCAAAGGCTTCAGACTTCAGAATAAAGCTGGTGACAAGACTCGAACTTGCGACCGGCTGATTACAAATCAGCTGCTCTACCAACTGAGCTACACCAGCAATGTTCAGCAGTTACTTAATATAGCAAACCCTGAAGCAGCCTGTCACTGCACCGATATGCCGCATCTGCTGCCCCCTGCCGCCCGCAGCTTAGGCCTTGTTGTTCTCAATTGCCCAGCGGGCCAGCTCAGTGCGATTGTGCAAGCCGGTCTTGCCGAGCATGTTACTGACGTGGCTTTCAATGGTTCGCTGACTGACTTTAAGCTCGTCTGCGATTTCGCGATTGGCCATGCCTCTGGCCACAAACTGAACCACTTTTAGCTCAGTAGGCGTCAGCTCAACGTCGAACGGTACCTGAATGGTGGGGGCTGCTCCCGCTCCTTTATTGTTGTGCTGAATCAATCGCGAAGCTTGCTTTAGAGAAGATTCAACCTGAGCCACTAGCTCCTCTGGTTCAAACGGCTTCACCATATAGACATCGGCGCCTGTAGAAAGCCCCTTGACCCGATCCTGGCTTTGCCCCTTGGCTGATAAAAACAAAATTGGAATCCAGCTTTTACTTGCGTCGTGGCGAATTTGCTCAACAAACGCATAGCCGTCCATTTCCGGCATCATGACATCACAGATAATCATATCTGGGACCAAATTGCCCAGAATATCTAAAGCTTCTCGTCCGTTGCCGGCTGTAACTACCTGATATCCGCGAAATTCTAGATAATCTTTGACTAGCAAAATGAGATTGGGATCGTCATCAATCAGCAGTAACTTCTTTTGATCCCCTGCGGTAGCGTCTTTCATACCTTGTGCTTATCTGCGTAAAGTCGTATAGGGTGGAGGTGGAGATAGTAAATGCCAATGAATTTTAGCTAGGTTTTAACAATCTCAATAGTTGAATGCGTAAAAGGCTATGTATTCACCACTGTCGATGATACTGTATGGATTCCGATACATTAGCTGTCCTTTGTGAAATCCGATTAAATTTATAGCAGTGCCCTCGGCTTAGCTTGAAATTGGCTTGGTTTAAGCCGTAGGAGTGCTACGTACTACGCATGATGTTTCTGCTGAGATTGTCAAATCAAGTGTGCCCAGAAGATCAATAAGATCACCGAGCATACGGTCAATTTTTTGGATTGGGCAGCGGGTGCTGCAAAAATGCATAGTCTTCGACTATTTGGTTGTTGATCAGATGTGATTGGATAATCTGCTCAATCACGTCTGGAGTGGCGCTGTGATACCAAACACCGTCTGGGTAGATCACCATAATCGGACCCTGCTGGCAGACGCGCAGGCAGTTTGCCTTGGTGCGAAAAACACAGGCTGGCCGTTCGGCAGTCGGTATGTCTAGCTTTAAGGTCTTAAGGCGATTCTTCAAATAGTTCCAGGCTTCGATACTGGCTGCCTTGTCGCAGCATTTTGGCTTAGTCTGGTCGGCGCATAAAAAAATGTGTCGCTGAATCTGCGGCAGCGCTAAGCTTTCTACACAGGCCGCTAGCGTTTCTGACAGCGCTTCTGGCGTTTCTGGCGTTTCTGATAGGGGAGGCTGGGAAGGGGACATGCGCTCGGCTGGCTATGGCGGTGTTTGCTGCAGCGTTTACTGGTATTGACTGACGTATGGCTACTATCACTTTGCTGACTGATTTTGGCACGCAGGATGCTTATGTCGGCAGTATGAAAGGGGTCATTGCCCAAATCAACCCTAGCGCATTGATGGTTGACTTAACCCATCAGATTGCCCCTCAGGATATTCTGGCCGCTCGGTTTGTTTGGCTGCATAGCTATCCGTATTTTCCCGTCGGTACGGTGCATCTAGCCGTCGTAGATCCCGGGGTAGGGACGCAGCGACGCGCGATCGCAGCCGAGTTTGATCGAGGCTTTTTGGTTGGGCCTGACAACGGCCTGCTCGCGAGCGCCTTGGCTCAAGTGGGTGACTATGAGGCGGTTGAGCTAACCAATCCTGACTACTGGCTGACGCCCCATCCCAGCCAAACCTTTCACGGGCGCGACATTTTTGCACCGGCAGCCGCTCACCTATCGCGCGGGGTAGCGCTGCAGGCGTTAGGTAAGCCAGCAGTATCGCTGGCTCCACTTGAGCTGCCGGCCTGTCAGCCGATCGAGAACGGCATTGAAGGCAGCATTCAATATGTCGATCGCTTTGGCAATCTGATTACCAATATTCCAGCAGCGCAGGTCTCTGAGCGCGCCTGGACGATCACCTGCCATCAGCAAACGGTTACCAGTCAGGCCACCTACGGTGCGGTTGCTTACGGTCATTTGCTCAGCCTGATTGGCAGCCACGGCTGGGTAGAAATTGCTGTTAACGGCGGCAGCGCCGCCCGGGCTCTAGAGGCGGCAGTTCGCGATACCGTTAGGCTTTTCTTTCACCGTGAGTCGGACAGGGCGGTGCCTTAAGACTGCGGTCCAGCCAGCCTACCGTCTGTGAAAATCGCGTCAGCGCCTCTTCAGGCTGATCTTTAAGCAAATAGACTAGTGCTGCTGCGGCCTGCTCCTGAGGTCGGGCCTCAGCGCGAACCGCCA
>JAAHIA010000363.1 GCA_010671975.1 Leptolyngbya sp. SIO4C1
GGACTGATTGGCAGGACAAACTTGCCAATCAATCCCGAGCAGTTCTCCCAAACCTTCAAAATTGAGCACAACGACGAGCAAGCCCAGGGGTCTCAGGGCAACGATCCCGAATATACCTTTACCCCACCCGAAGACCTGAAGTTGGATTTCACCCTAGATGGTACCGGGGTGGTTCCCGTCAAAGGTGAGGCCGGCAAGTTTCACCGAGAAGACGTGGCCCAACGGGTGCAGGACTTGCTAGAACTGGTCTATGTGATGAATCCAGAGACCCATAAGCCCAACTTTTTGCGGCTGTTGTGGGGCGATTTTTCCTTTGGCAAGAGCAACGGCTTTAACTGCATTCTGCAAGATCTGCAAATTAACTACACCTTGTTTTCCCCGGAAGGGAAGCCTTTACGGGCCAAAATCAGCGTCACCTTTAAGCAATACGTTGAACCTGAACTGCGGGTGCGAGAAGAGGGCAAAAACTCTCCCGATGTCACTCATGTCCGCAGGGTGAAAGCTGGTGATACCTTACCCTTGATGACCTACAACATCTATCGAGATGCCTCTTATTATCTGCAAGTCGCGAGAGTTAATGGACTGATCAATTTCCGTCGACCGCCGGTGAATGCTGAATTGCGGTTTCCGGCCATTCGGGAGGTTAAGTCATGAGCGATCGCATCATTCCTCAAAACACCGACTTCGGGATCGGCACCTTTAAACTCACCTCCGACGGCAAAGATATCACCAATGACTACGCCATCCTGTCGTTCGTGGTGGATCGGGTCGTGAATCGCATTCCCACCGCACGGGTCATTCTCAAAGACGGTTCAGCCGCAGAGGAGACTTTTGCCGCTAGCGATGGCAACGATTTCACCCCCGGAAAAGAACTGGAGATTTCGGTAGGTTTTGACGGCAATAACCGCCCCATCTTCAAAGGACTAATCGTCAAACAAGCGATCAAGGTGGGCGTCGACGGTAACACCCGGTTGATCATCGACTGTCGGGATGCTGCCACCAAACTCACCGTCGGTCGCCACAGCCAGTATTTCACCGAAAGTAAGGACAGCGAGGCGATCGAGGCGATTATCGACAATTATAGCGGCGTGTCAGCCCAAGTCGAAACCACGAGGATCACTCATCCCAAGATTGTGCAATACTACAGCACTGACTGGGACTTCCTGTTGTCTCGCGCCGAGATGAATGGTCAGATTGTTTTGATCGAGGATGGCAAAATCAACATCAAAGCGCCGACCACCAGCGGCAGTCCGCTCATTACCCTGACCTACGGAGCCAACCTGATCGAACTGGAAGCCGAGATGGACGCTCGCGATCAGTATCAGGCTGTCAAGGCCGTGGCATGGAGCTATGCGGATCAGGCTTTAGTCGAAGCCACCGCCAGTGAGCCGAGCATTAACGATCAAGGCAATTTGTCAGGCCGCATATTAGCTGAAGTCATCGGCCTGTCTGAGCTAGAACTGCATCATGGTGGAGAAGTTACTCAACCTGAACTGCAAGCCTGGGCCAACGCTCAACTGCTCAAGAGCCGCCTTGCCAAAATTCGGGGTCGGGTTAAAACCCAAGGCTATCCAGAAGCTAAGCCCGACGCCCTGATTGAACTAGGGGGAACGGGAGCCCGCTTCAACGGACCCGCCTACGTGTCGGGCATTCGCCATGACTTTAGCGGTGGCGTTTGGCAGACCCATATGCAGCTTGGGTTGGCCCCCGATTGGTTTTACCAAAGGGCGCAAAACGTCATTGATAAACCCGCTTCAGGATTGTTGCCAGGCGTCAACGGTCTGCAAACCGGAGTGGTGACACAGCTGCAGGATGATCCCAAGGGAGAAGATCGCATTTTGGTCAAAGCTCCTGTGGTGGATACTCGTGCTGAAGGCATTTGGGCACGAGTCGCCACCCTAGATGCCGGACAAAACCGGGGCTCCTTCTTCCGGCCTGAAATCGGCGATGAGGTGGTCTTGGGGTTTCTCAATGAAGATCCCCGCGATGCCATCGTACTGGGGATGCTGAACAGTAGCGCCAAGCCCGCTCCCCTCGCAGCCACTGACGACAATCACCAAAAGGGCTTCGTGACCCGCTCAGAAATCAAGCTGCTGTTTGATGACGAAACTAAAGTCATCACCCTCGAAACGCCGGGCGGCAACAAACTTATCATTTCTGACGAAGCGAAGGGCATCAGTTTGGAAGACCAGAACGGCAATATCCTAACGCTGAACGACAGCGGCATCGCACTCAGCAGCCCTAAAGACATCACCTTCGAAGCTACTGGCAAATTGACCCTGAAAGCCTCTCAAGATATCAGTCTGGAGGGGCTCAATGTTAACGCGAAAGCCAATGCCCAATTTAAGGCGGAAGGCTCCGCTGGGGCCGAAGTCTCGACGAGCGCGATCGCGGTGCTCAAAGGTTCACTTGTGCAGATTAACTAAGGACTCTCACTATGGGAAAACCCGCCGCCCGCATTACCGATATGCATGTTTGCCCCATGGTGACTGGGGTGGTGCCCCATGTGGGCGGTCCAGTCATTGGGCCAGGGGAGCCCACTGTTTTGATTGGCGGCCTCCCCGCCGCGGTCATGGGCGATTCTTGTACCTGCGTAGGGCCACCTGACACCGTAATTCTGGGATCAGCTACGGTGCTGATTGGGGGCAAACCTGCCGCCCGGTTAGGCGATTCTACAGCTCATGGCGGCTCCATCATATTGGGTGAATTTACTGTAATGATTGGAGGTTGATATGGTCGATATCAATAACGACAAAGCCTATCTCGGCACGGGCTGGAGCTTTCCTCCCACCTTTATCCCCAACAGTGGGGTCGCGCTGGTGAGTGCCGAAGAAGATATCTGCCAAAGTTTGCAAATTTTGCTCTCAACTAGCTTAGGAGAACGCGTTTTACAGCCCACCTATGGTTGCAACCTGACTGAGTTAATGTTTGAGCCGCTGAGCCCCACCGTTACTAGCAACATCAAAGAACTGGTACGGATGGCCATCCTCTATCACGAACCCCGGATTCGCCTTAACAAGCTCGATCTTACCACGCCTCCAGAAGCCCCTGGTGTTGTGTTGATTACCGTTGATTACACCATTCGAAGTACTAATTCCCGCTTTAGCTTTGTCTATCCGTTCTATTTGGAAGAGGGCGCTAATCTCGCTTCCTAGCTGACTGCCATGTAAGTGTTATGAGTAACTGCTGCGACATATCCAATCCGCTGATTCGCGATGGGGTGAGCCAGCGTCAGCGCCAAGCTCCGGCGCTGACACCAGAGTATGTCAAGGTTGACGATCGCACCCTGGCCGATTTTCTCGTCTTCATCTTTTGTCTGGCCCAGCAGGTGCATTATTACGAAGCCAGAGAACTGCCGCCCGGCAGCAATCGGCCCGGCCCCAATGAGCAGAGTGGTGACTGGCGAGCCTTGTTTGTCAACAGCACTCCCGTTTGGATTGCCCTCATTAGCAAAACTCCCTGGCAAGCCCTGAACCAAACCTATAAGCAACAGCTAGAAGTCCAGCTAGATACCCTCCGCCATCTCGCCACCGATGAACATCTAAGCCATTTGGTACAGCAAAATCTGCAGCTTATTTTGCTGTCCTGGGCCGAATTATTGAGCCATCTCCGGTTGTGGTACGAAACTCTTGAAAACTACACCCCGCTCAAATCCATCATTCGCGGGCTCGTGAAGACGAATCTGACCACTCCCCTTGATCGGATGCAAGGGTTCGACCGGGCCTATGAACTTGAAACCGAGGAACCTGCAATTTCGGTAGACTTTTACCCCACCTTTGCAAAACGCTTCGGCCTCAAACGCTCTCCTGACGAAAACTTCTATCGCAGCTTCGCCGACACCTTCAGCTTATCCCTGAGGCTACCCGTTGCCGATGCAACTCCTCTAAGAGGCTCGGCATCCCAGGCTCAAACTGAGCTGAATGAAGTGTTCCAAGTTCTCTTCCAAAATTTCTATCAGATAATTCAACTGGCTCCGCAGTACCAGATCCACAGCTTAGAAGCCCGCCGTGCTCACCAACCCCACATCGCTATGTTCATCGGCTTTTGGGAGATCTTCAAGCCTGCTCAGCAAGATTTGAACCGCATGACCCAACGCCACCTGGACTTTTTCTATCGGCAGGTGCTGCAACTGCCCGAGCGACCAGCGGAACCAGATCATGCTCACCTGTTGTTTGAGCTGGCAAAGTTTCAGGCAGAATTTGCCCTCAAGGTCGATATTCGCTTCAAAGCCGGGAAAGACACCACGGGCATAGAGCTGTTTTATAAGCTCGACCAAGACATTGTGCTCGACAAAGCTCAGGTCGCCAGCTTGCAAAGCATCTTTCTGGATTCTGAGGAGCGCCAACCTGACGGGGCGCTGCCCCAAACCTTAACGGGGCTCTATGCCTCGCCTATGGCAAACTCCTTTGATGGCCAAGGCGGTGACTTTCCCAAAGATCAGACGGTGAAAGCCTGGACGCCCTTCGCCAGTTTTGCTCGCGAGAACGATCGCTTCCTCAATCCCGCTGACATTGGGATGGCAATCGCCGACCTGATCTTCTTCCTGCAAGAAGGTATACGCACCATCACCTTTCGCTTCACCCTCGACAACTTGAGTCCCGAGGTCGCGACGAATGCCAACAATTTGAAAAATCTCTTCCACGTCCATTTCAGTGGTGAAAAAGCGTGGTTGCCTGCCACCGTTCTCACTTCTGCGGTTACGGGCAACCAGTTGACTTTGGAGGTCGAATTACCCGCCGGAATCGATCCCGTAACCCCCTTCCATGCTGATTTAGAAGAACCGAAGTTGCAGCTCAACACCCAACTTCCCGTCGCATTATTACGCCTAAAAACGGATGTCCAACTCAACAGTAAAGCGCCCTACCATTTCTTCCAATCCTCCAAGCTGACCAAGGTAGAACTGGAAGTTACCGTCAACGAAGTGCGCAATCTCGTATTGCAAAACGACCTGTCCGTCCTCGATGCCACTAAACCCTTTCAATCCTTTGGGCCAATTCCCAAAGACGGCGGCAATTTTTACATCGGTAGTCGGGAAATTTTCCAGAAAGGATTGGCCGCCCTCAAACTCAACATTGATTTTGAAA
>JAAHIA010000364.1 GCA_010671975.1 Leptolyngbya sp. SIO4C1
GCTTCAATCTGGAAGCGAGAAAGCGCTAGGGCGCGATTGGGAACCGATTAATCAGGGACTGACCACGCTAAACGTGACTGCCCTGGAGACTGATGAAATCACGCTTGAGGTGATTTCGGCCGAGCCCGCAGCGGCTGAGCCAGAGACGCCGCCTGTGGCTGGGGATGAGCCTATTGTGTTTTCACAGCTACAGGCGGATGCAGCGGACGCGGCGAATGAAATTTCCATCAGCGATATTTTCCCAATCCTGCAGACGCTGCAGACAGCCACGCCGCTCATTCACAAACTGAGGCCGGGTGATTTTTTGCGCGTGGGCACTCAGCTAGAAAAAATTCAGGCAGTTGTCTCTAATACGCAGCTGAAAATTCAGACGACGCCTTCTGACGATGAGCCTGTCAAGCTGGCTCGCTTTTTTGCTGGGACCGTCAACGGCGTTTTTTATTCTACTAACAATGGGGATACCTGGCGCACCATTAGTCAGGGGCTGGCTTATCCTCATATTTTGACACTGCTGACGCTCGAACTCGAGACTGCTGACAGGGTTGTCAAAGAAACCGAGCTGCTGGCTGGGACCGTCAACGGCGGTGTCTTTCGCCTGCCTAGCCGCAGTCAGAACTGGGCGGCCACTGGGCTCACGCGCACTTCGGTTCAGGCGCTGGCAGCTAAACAAAATCAAAATCAGCTTCCTTTTAACCGGCGCATGCTGTTTGCAGGCACTGCGGGTGGCGGCGTCTTTCGCTCAGCGAACGGCGGGGAAAGCTGGCAGTCCTTTACCGACAGACAGACCGGCACTGGCACTATCAGCAGCGATGAAACCACAGTCATCGGGTGGGGGACCCGGTTTAGCACGCAGCTCAGGATTGGCAATAGCTTGATTGCCAACGGTCAAACGCGCACGGTCACGGCGATTGCCGCAGATGACAGACTGACAATCGATGCTGCTTTTCAACCTAATCTGGCTGAAGGGACCGCGTTCATAGTGACAACGGGGCTAACCAATCTAAATATCACAGCGCTGGCAACCTATGCCCCAGCTAACAGCTCAGATCGTCATCTGTTTGCTGGCACAGCCGGGAGCGGCGTCTTTCATTCTACGGACGACGGTGAACATTGGACACAGATTAATGGCGCTGCGCCAGAGGGCGACCTCAAGGATTTAGAGATTCGCTGCTTGACGGTGCAGCCAGAGACAGGCGTGGTTTGGGCAGGAACGGCCGGCGGCGGGCTGTTTAAATCTGATAGCTTCGGCGAGCGCTGGCAGGCGGTTAACCAGGGGATGACGGACACCTCAATTGACTCAGGCATTAATTCAGGCATTGACTCAGCGATCATTAATCTAGACGTGCGAGCAGCTGTCTTAGATCGCGATCATCAGAATAGCCTCAGTCATCTGTTTACAGGCGGGATTGGGATTTTGAACACCGCGATTGGCCTGCCCGACGCTGAGCTACAGCTAGACGATAGCCTGCAAGTGATGCAGCCGCCGAGTCCGCTGATAGCGGCACCGTCGCCGCTGCGCGAGTATACCCTGACTCTGGTATCTGCCAGCAGCGTTGATGATCTGCTGGCGAATGGGCAAGCGCTCATCCTAATTGCCAAAATCGAAGAACGCTACCACATTCGGATTTTTGATGTTTCTGGAAATCTAGCTGTCGATGCAGATCTCGACGCTTTTTTGCCTGATCCCAAGCTGATTCAGCAGCTGACGGCAGCGTTTAGTCAGGCTCAATTCTCTGAGGCTCAGCTGCTTAGCGATGCGGTACGCAGCGCGCTGATAGCGAAGCTGGCGTTCACAGTCGGCTATCCGCCAACGCTAAGGGCGCAGCGCTGGGCGCTGCGCGATCGCAACCAAGTTGACGGTATCCTCATCACCCTAGTGCCTGCAGACATCGAACTGCAGCCCGCTCTAGAGGCCGATACCCCGATCAGCGAGCCCCATCAGCTGCAACGGCCGCTGCAAGAGCAGCAATATCCCATCCTGATACTGACTCAGCCCCTGCAGCATAGCTACGATCCAACCACTGTCTCGGTTTATGCCAATGTAATTGAGGCCACTCACGGTGAAACGCAGGTAGAAGTTTTAGGCAGCGGTAGCGGAATCAAAACCCACCAGCGCTTTACCCTAGAGAAACCGCCGCTGACCTATACGTCTGCACCCACTGCCAGCGGTCGGGAGAACTCCTTACAGATTCGAGTTAACGATGTTCTCTGGGAAGAAGCCCGGTCGCTGTATGAGCTGACTGCCGAAGACCAGCAGTACATTGTTCGCATCGATGATGACGGCACGCCACACATTATCTTTGGCGATGGCGATCACGGGGCTCGCCTCCCCAGCGGTCGCGAGAACGTGCAGGCTGTCTATCGCAGCGGTATTGGTTTAGCAGGTAACTTGGGCGCTGAGCGTCTCACTATTTTGAAAACGCGCCCGCTCGGCATTTCTGAGGTCACTAACCCGGTGGTGGCCTCTGGCGGCGCCGCCCCAGAAGCCAGAGAAGATGCAACTGAGAAGGCACCTGCCTCGGTGCGCACCCTCGATCGAATTGTCTCTCTGCAAGATTTTGAAGACTTTAGCCGAGCATTTGCCGGGATTGGCAAGGCCCAGGCTGTGGCATTAGGGAATGGCACCGCTCAGATTGTGCATATCACCATCGCGGCTACAAACGGCGATCTGGTTGCACCGACCTCTGCCCTGTATACCAGTCTCGTGCAGGCCATTGATGCCGCTCGGGACGCAGTTCAGCAGGTTGAGGTCTCGTCCTATCTGCCGCTGCTGTTCAACGTAGAAGCCAAGATCCGCTTAGATGCTCGCTACCTGGTTGAGAAAGCTGAGGCCGAGATTAACCAGCTGTTGCAAACGCAGTTTGCTTTCATCAACCGCAGCTTTGGCCAGCCCGTCACCGCTGCGGAGGTGATCACCGCGATTCAAAGCGTCGCCGGTGTGATTGCGGTCGATCTCGATGCGCTGTATCGCCTTGGTACCAGCAAGCGCCTCAGTCAAACGCTGCTGGCTGAAACCGCCCGTTGGAATGCTCAGACGAGTGAAGTGGAACCGGCGCAGCTGCTTTTGATTAATCCAGCCGGCATCCAAATCAGCCTGATTTAACGCTCAGCTCAAAATCCTAGCTTAGTAAAATGACTTCGCCCTCCAACGATCGACTCTATCAGCTCCTTCCCGCGATCTATCGGATTCGGGATGAAGCGCAGGGTAAGCCTTTAGAGGCGCTGCTTTCTATCGTGGCTCAGGAGCTAGAGATTTTAGAAACCGATATCGAGGCGCTGTATGACGATTGGTTTATTGAGACCTGCGCTGAATGGGTGGTGCCCTATATCGGTGATTTGCTCGATGTGCGAGAGCTGTATGCTGAAAGCGCCCGCACCTATGGTCAGCAGGAACGACGCGCCTACGTTGCCAATACCTTGGCCTATCGCCGCCGTAAGGGCACTGCCCCGATTCTCGAACAGCTAGCCAGAGACGTGACCGGCTGGCGAGCGCGGGTGGTCGAGTTTTTTGAGCGCTTGGCCATTACGCAAAATCTCGATCGCCTCCGACTAGAGAGTCGGTTTGTGAGCATTCGCCCAGAAGATTTACCACAGCGGCTCGGCACGCCCTTTGAGCAGCAGACCGCTTACACAGTCGATATTCGCCCCCTCGATCAGGGGCAAAGCCGCTATCGGGCGGCCGGCCTGGGTCTGTTTTTATGGCGTTTAGATAGCTATCCTCTAGAGAAAGTCACGCCTAACCCGGTGCGCGGCCCCGGCGAGCAGACTACCGGACATTACTACAGCTTTAGCCCGCTGGGATATCGCTCTAGTCAGCGCTACGACCGGATACCGCTGTTCAATCGACCGCGCACCGAAACAGACATTACTCAGTTTGCCAATGCGATTCATCTGCCGATTGAGCTTCCCTGCCAGCAAGATTTTCCAGGCTATCTGGGCTCCGATCCCGTCCTGAAGATATTCGTGAATGGGCGATCGCAGCCGCTGCCGCCAGCAGCGGTCATGATTGCTCAGCTGTCTGAAGAGCCGATGCCGTCTGAGGGGGGCAGCGCTGAGGCCGCTGCTTCCGACTGGAGCAAGCCGAGGCCCTGTCCGGCTGCTCAGAATATGGCTGCTCAAAAGCTTTTAACCTTCAAGCCTGATGCTAACCTCTGGCAGCTAGCGCCGCTGCCGTCACAGTACGTTGTGGCAGTGGATCCGACTAAAGGACGGCTGGCTTTCTTAGAGCGAGTGCCTCCCCAGCAGGTTGAAGTCAGCTATGCCTATGGCTTTAGCGGCGATATTGGCGGTGGTCCCTACAGTCGCAGTGAGCCAGTGCTCAGACCGGCAGCCGATCGGGCCTATTATTCTCCGCTCTTTTGGGAGGTGCCTGGTGCGACCAGACAAGAGCCGAATCCGCTGTTGACAATTAGCCGCCGCTGGAATCAGACGGTAGACGCCTGGCACAGCCTCAACAGCGGCGCGGCTATTCCCCTGCAGACACTCGCAGTTCAAAACGATCGGATCCGCCGGTCGCGCGAGCAAAGCGGTGAAACGCTGCGTCCGCAGTTTCAACCGGGTATCCTGCAGGGCCTAGCGGTCATGCTGCCGGGTGGCTCGGATCTGTTGCTTACGTCAGGTCGAGCTGTGGATGACCAGGGACGGCAGATTGCGCTAGATCGTACGGTTGTGACTGATTTAGGGCCGCATCAAGGCCTGCTGCGGCAAAATGCGCTGCTGGTGATTGCCCATAGCTTAGAAAGTACCGGGTCGAGCTGGCAGCTGCACCTGATTGCCGAAGCCGACATTGACGACTACCCTAGCGATCGCTATATTCAGCTGGCCTATTTGAGCCTTGATGCTCAAGCCAACTTGACCAGCCTAGACACTGAGCAGCTAGCAGACCGGCTACATCTGAACCTGCGGCCTACTTTCCAGCCGGGCATTGTGGACGGGCTCGACATTGAGATCGGCCATGGCGCGGTCGATCCGGTCGCGGCGCGTCCCCGATGGCAGGCTGCGGGCCTCGGCGAGGAAGCGCAAGAAGTCCGGCGGCGTCATATCGTCATAAAGCGGCGCGCCTTCCGGCAGGTAG